>NZ_JAAMNS010000066.1:0-343 GCF_011066175.1 Paenibacillus sp. EKM211P | reverse complement strand
CGATACGTCAAAGGTATAAGGCGTTTTTTGCAGGATCACATCCTCCGCTCCAAACGGAATTCGTTGTTCCATCCAGTGCAGCCGGTTGATCAGTGAAACGTGCTCAATCATGACCCCCTTCGGCTTGCCAGTGGAGCCTGACGTATAGATCACGTACACCAAATCGCTCGAGTGATTAACAGGTTCCGGGTTCTTCTCGCATTCTTCTCCTGTAAGCTCCATCCCCTCCACCAGCAAATCTTCGATAGCGATCATCTCGCGGTCGGCTCCGTGCGGACGAAGGCGGTCCAACTGATCCCGCTGGGTCAGCAGGATAGATGCCCCGCTATCCTCCAGCATGAAT
>NZ_JAAMNS010000065.1:0-347 GCF_011066175.1 Paenibacillus sp. EKM211P | reverse complement strand
ACTGGGATAAGATCCGCCAGATGGTGTATAGCGTAAATACGTATATCCGTAATTAGACGTGCCTCGCTTGCGTTTTCTTGAGGAAGCAGCACGGAATCGAATCCCTCTCGCTTGGCCAGATCAACCATGGACAACACCCTATCACACAGGGCGAATGCTGCCATCAAGCGCCAGCTCGCCAATAAACAGCGTTCGTTCCCCCACCGGTAAAACACCTGCTCACTGGTTGTCAACAAGCCTAAAGCGATGGCAAGATCAAAAGATGAGCCTTTCCTTACGCAAATCAGCAGGAGCTAAGTTAATCGTGATACGCTGGGATGGATATTTGAATCCGCAGTTTTTGATTG
>NZ_JAAMNS010000064.1:0-350 GCF_011066175.1 Paenibacillus sp. EKM211P | reverse complement strand
GCTTCGAACCTGGAGCCGATTTCCGGGCCGCTCAACCTGGCTTATGTCATCTACACGTCGGGAACGACCGGCAGACCGAAAGGAACGCTGATCGAGCATAAGAACGTCGTGCGCCTCCTGTTCAACGACAAGAACCTGTTCGACTTCGGGCCGTCCGACACGTGGACGCTGTTCCACTCGTTCTGCTTCGATTTCTCCGTCTGGGAAATGTACGGAGCGTTGCTGAACGGAGGCAAGCTGGTCATCGTGCCGCCGCTCACAGCGAAAAATCCAGCCGATTTCCTGGCGCTGCTGGGCCGCGAACAGGTTACCATTTTGAACCAGACGCCAACGTACTTCTACCAGCTGCT
>NZ_JAAMNS010000063.1:0-365 GCF_011066175.1 Paenibacillus sp. EKM211P | reverse complement strand
GCTGCGGTGCTCGATCATCACGCCCTTCGGCTTGCCCGTCGTTCCCGACGTATAGATCACGTACGCCAGATCCTCCGGACGGGCTTCATGGAAGCTGTCGGTGCCAACATTCTGAGGGCTCTCATCGCCGTCATCCACAGCATCCGTCAGCTTGCCGGAGACCATGCCGGAGACAACCGACGCATTCGCCCGCTCCTCGCTGTACGAAGTTTCGTCGTCCAGGTACAGCACCGCCGCCAGCGCCAGCTCCTCTTCGCCGAGCCAGGCTTCGGCGCGCTCTCGCAGCGCCGTTTGCGTCAGCAGCACCTTCGCTCCGCTGTCTTCGAGCATGAACCGCACGCGCTCCGCCGGGTAATCCGGGTCGA
>NZ_JAAMNS010000062.1:0-366 GCF_011066175.1 Paenibacillus sp. EKM211P | reverse complement strand
GACATTCCACTTCGAGCACACTCGTGATGGCCTAGCAAATTTACATCAAGTTTTGAAGGATGTTGAGACTGCATCCAAACTACGTCCTCTGCTTATTCTAGAAGCAACCGGCCATTACCAAAGTCCCGTTGTTCAGTTCCTAGAAGAACATCACTACATTTACATTATCATTAATCCGCTCATCTCAAATCGGCTTAGAAAGTCTCAACTTCGTAAAGTAAAGACGGATGCTGCGGACGCTTACCTATTGGGAGAGTTGCACTACAAGGAAGAGTTTGAACCTTTTAAAAAAAGAGGTGTGCAACTTCTCAATCTGCGCTATCTTACAAGACAGTATGAGTCCCTTTCAAAGATGTGTGTACAGAC
>NZ_JAAMNS010000061.1:0-366 GCF_011066175.1 Paenibacillus sp. EKM211P | reverse complement strand
GTCTGTACACACATCTTTGAAAGGGACTCATACTGTCTTGTAAGATAGCGCAGATTGAGAAGTTGCACACCTCTTTTCTTAAAAGGTTCAAACTCTTCCTTGTAGTACAACTCTCCCAATAGGTAAGCGTCCGCAGCATCCGTCTTTACTTTACGAAGATGAGACTTTCTAAGCCGATTTGAGATGAGCGGATTAATGACAATGTAAATGTAGTGATGTTCTTCTAGGAACTGAACAACCGGACTTTGGTAATGGCCGGTTGCTTCTAGAATAAGTAGAGGACGTAGTCTGGATGCAGTCTCAACATCCTTCAAAACTTGATGTAAATTTGCTAGGCCATCACGAGTGTGCTCGAAGTGGAATGTC
>NZ_JAAMNS010000060.1:0-372 GCF_011066175.1 Paenibacillus sp. EKM211P | reverse complement strand
AAGAAATCACAGCGACGTTCAGCCGCTGATCGGGATGTTCGTCAATACCCTGGCCATCCGCAGTTATCCGGCTGCCGTTAAAACGTTCCTTGACTACTTGAAGGAAATCAAGGAGACGACGCTGGGCGCTTTTGAACATCAGAATTATCCGTTTGAGGAACTGGTGGATAAGGTGAATGTGGCTCGCGATTTAAGCCGCAATCCGCTGTTCGATACGATGTTTGCTTTGCAGAATACAGAGAATTTGGAAATCCAGCTTCCCGGACTCCATTTGTCGACGTATGCCAGCGAAGAAATTGTTTCTAAATTCGATCTCAGCTTGGACGTCACAGAGATCGAGGAAGGCTTGGAATATCTGTTTGAATACGCCAC
>NZ_JAAMNS010000059.1:0-377 GCF_011066175.1 Paenibacillus sp. EKM211P | reverse complement strand
CTTGTTTACACAAGATCAGCTTAAAGGAATATTCTAAAACGCAATTTCGTTTCGGTATCCAGTTTTCAAGGTGCAATGATAAATCTTTTGGTGGAGCCAAGCGGGATCGAACCGCTGACCTCCTGCTTGCAAGGCAGGCGCTCTCCCAGCTGAGCTATGGCCCCAAAAGGAAATATAAAGTTATATGGTGGGCCCTAGTGGACTCGAACCACCGACCTCACCCTTATCAGGGGTGCGCTCTAACCAGCTGAGCTAAGGGCCCATAATAAACCACCAAAAAAAATTATTCTTTAGTGGTTGCGCTTGGCGGCGTCCTACTCTCCCAGGACCCTGCGGTCCAAGTACCATCGGCGCTGGAGGGCTTAACGGTCGTGTTC
>NZ_JAAMNS010000058.1:0-397 GCF_011066175.1 Paenibacillus sp. EKM211P | reverse complement strand
CTAGGTTAAGCTACAAAGAGCACACGGAGGATGCCTAGGCGCCAGGAGCCGACGAAGGACGTGGCGAACAACGATAAGGCCTCGGGGAGCTGTAAGCAAGCTTTGATCCGGGGATGTCCGAATGGGGAAACCCGGCTGTCTTCATCGACAGTCACTACTCACTGAATTCATAGGTGAGTGAGAGGCAGACCAGGGGAACTGAAACATCTAAGTACCCTGAGGAAGAGAAAACAATAGTGATTCCGTCAGTAGCGGCGAGCGAACGCGGATTAGCCCAAACCAAGGAGCTTGCTCCTTGGGGTTGTGGGACGTCTCACATGGAGTTACAAAGGAACCGGTTAGATGAAGAGGTCTGGAAAGGCCCGCCAGAGAAGGTAAAAGCCCTGTAGTTCAAAAC
>NZ_JAAMNS010000006.1:0-230886 GCF_011066175.1 Paenibacillus sp. EKM211P | reverse complement strand
CTGTGGTGTAGAGGCCTAACATGCCTGCCTGTCACGCAGGAGATCGCGGGTTCGAATCCCGTCAGTTCCGCCATTTTTCAGCTTAGTATTTTCGCCGTACTAAAGTGGGAAGGGGTATCCCTCCGCACTTTATTTTTTTGCCAATGGATATGGCTCGGTAGCTCAGTCGGTAGAGCAGAGGACTGAAAATCCTCGTGTCGGCGGTTCGATTCCGTCCCGAGCCACCTTTATATGGAGGATTAGCGAAGTGGCCAAACGCATCAGACTGTAAATCTGCTCCCTTACGGGTTCGGTGGTTCGAATCCATCATCCTCCACCAGTTTTACGAGCCATTAGCTCAGTTGGTAGAGCACCTGACTTTTAATCAGGGTGTCGAAGGTTCGAGTCCTTCATGGCTCATCAGAAGTCATCAACTATAAGTTGATGGCTTTTTTTGTATTGATATAAGTCATGTTTTTATATAGCTTTTTATTTTAAGGTATCGACAGGTTATAATGAGTTCATTATGTTCGCTTAGTGTTTAATCTATATTCTAAAAAAAGTGAAGTGGTGATCGCGTGACTTTGGATACAGAATGGATTCAGCAACAGCTTCAGAATATAATTCAAGCGCCTTTTACCATAGTGCCTTGGTGCCCAGAAATGATGGCAGAAGGAGAAACAGCCGATTCAGTTATACCGGATAGATCGTTTGTTAGTGAGAATAAATTATATTTTCCGTTTCGTGCATCGGCAGGTGAACTGGCTGCTTTTGCGGTAGAGGACAGATATTTGACGGATCGAGAACGGAAGCTGATAGAAGCGTTACTGGGGAACATGGAACAAGTCTGGCAGAATGGTCCACGCTTGTCGATCAACCCAGCCTATAGCGAGGAAGAGCGGATGAATCGTTTTGGACAATGGCTCATACAGCAGGCTGCCGATCTAAACAGTGAGGAAGAAGTTCCCACTGAATTGGAGCTTCGTGATTCGTTATCAGCGTGTATGGTGCCTTTTTTACTGAATGGCGAGGGAACACAGGATGGGGCTATCACCTATACGCAGCTTCATCGATTGTTAGCGAGCTATTTTGGAGGGAATGTGCTGCTTACTCCATTAGACGAACAATCTTGGCTGATTCTCGCAAAAAAGGAGCTTTTATTAGGGGTCGACGATGAACGGGATAAAGATCCTGAGACTAGAGAGGCAGATTTTGCGGAACCGCTGGAGGAGGTACTTACGGCTTTTAGCTTGGGGTTATATGAGCTTATCGCGAATGAATGGGTCGGTGTATTCCATTTGGCGATTTCCAAGCCTTCAGTCCCTTTGCAAAGTTTCCCCCACGAGCTGAATTTATTATGGGAGACGATCCATCTTGGCAAGCTTTTTCATGTAACAGAGCACATCCACCTTTCATGGGAGCTTCATTTGGAGAGACTGTTAAATCGCATTCCCAAGGAGCAGCGTGTACTATTTTTGGAGCAGGTAATGAAGTCATCTGTCATACTGGAAGACTCAGAAACGATGGCTACATTGGATATCTTTTTTCAACTGGATTGTAATGTGAGTGAGACAGCCAAGCGTCTGTATGTTCACCGTAATACGTTGATTTACCGTTTGGACAAGATTAAACAGGAGACCGGATTGGACGTGCGGACTTTTAATGATGCAGTTTTGGTCAAACTATATCTGCTATTGTACAAAGTGACAAAAAGGAAATAGCATTTTTGTGCAGTTTGCGAATAGCCAGGGTTTAGGTACTAGGGTAAGATACAAGTAGAAAATGTATTCGATTTCAAAACTTGACCTTGGGGAGGCAAAAGCTATGGCTGGCGTACGTTTAGAGCATATTTTCAAGAAATATCCGGGTGCAGAAAAAGCTACGGTTGTTGATGTCAATTTGGACATTCAAGATAAAGAATTTCTCGTATTGGTTGGTCCTTCTGGTTGTGGGAAGTCTACTACACTTCGTATGATTGCTGGTCTGGAGGAAATTTCAGACGGTAAATTGTACATTGGTGATCGTGTTGTGAACGATGTGGCTCCAAAAGACCGCGATATCGCGATGGTATTCCAATCCTATGCCTTGTATCCACATATGAATGTATACCAAAACATGGCTTTTGGTCTGAAGCTCCGCAAGGTTAAAAAGGAAGAAATTGATAAACGCGTACGTGAAGCAGCTAAAATCCTTGATATTGAGCATCTGTTGGATCGCAAGCCGAAAGCGTTATCAGGCGGTCAGCGTCAGCGTGTTGCCTTGGGACGTGCGATTGTGCGTGACCCACAAGTCTTCTTGATGGATGAGCCACTGTCCAACTTGGATGCCAAGTTGCGTGGTCAAATGCGTGCGGAAATCACGAAGTTGGCTAAGCGTCTGGAAACGACCGTTATCTATGTAACACATGACCAGGTTGAAGCCATGACGATGGGTGATCGGATTGTAGTTATGAAGGATGGTATCATTCAACAAGCTGCATCCCCGGATGAACTGTACAACCGTCCAGTGAATCTGTTCGTTGCTGGTTTTATCGGCTCTCCTACAATGAACTTTATCTCAGGTAAGCTGGTTGAAAAAGAAGGTGCATTGCATTTCGCAGCACCAGGTCTGGATCTGTTTGTACCTGAAGGTAAGGGACAGATTTTGAAAGCGAAAGGCTACATTGGCAAAGAAGTGATCTTGGGCATTCGTCCTGAGGATATTCATGAAGAGCCTGTATTCTTGGAGGCTTCTCCGAACACGATCTTTACATCCACTGTGGATGTAACGGAAAATCTCGGTCATGAAATGCTGTTGTACCTGAGCGGTGCTGGAAACGATACGATTATTGCCCGTGTAGACGGACGTTCCAATACTCGTGATGGTGTCAAAGCGAAGTTGGCTGTTGATATGAACAAAGTTCATATTTTTGATAAGGAATCGGAATTGAGCATTCTGGTTGGCGAATAAGATCAGCCTCTGGAAGAGAGTCGCAGTTTTCCCAAGCGGAGAACTGCGACTCTTTTGTATTTGTATATCATATCCGCTACTAGCTTCGGCATTGCATTCAATGGAAAATTCCGATACGATGGGTGTACAATGGTGCAGGTCTAGATTCAGACAAGGTTCGTTGGCAGGAGTTCCAGATTGGGGCCTCCAACTGTCGGGATAGGGATAGCCTGGAATCCTATTGTTAAATCAAGTGAAGTGTGGACTCATTCAGGATAGACTGCGTGGGGTTGTATGGTTAATAGAATAATGCTACATAAATCAAATGGCGTATAGAATCCGGTTTTTGCAGATGAGGAGAGAATACAATGGCTAAACAGGTAAAGGTATCCGAGCTTGTACAGCAATTCCAAATGGAGGTTATTTCCGGTGAAAAGGGTCTGCGCAGACTGATCACCGTGGACGATTTGAATCGCCCAGGCCTGGAGATGGCCGGGTATTTTGAATATCATACACAGGAGCGGGTACAGCTTTTGGGAAGGTCTGAGCTGGCCTTTCTGGGTATGCTGCCTCCTGAGGAGCGACGGGATCGAATGGAGCGTTTGTGTACAGAGCTGACTCCATGTATTATCATCACACGTGGCCTGGAAGTACCGGCCGAGCTAGTGGAGGCAAGTACAGAGCGAGATATTCCTGTACTGCGAACTAATATGGCGACGACGATTTTATCGAGCCGTATCACAGGTTTTCTGGAAAGAAAGCTGGCACCTACGGCAACTATTCATGGCGTATTATGTGACGTGTATGGCGTGGGAATGCTTATTACAGGCAGTAGTGGAATTGGTAAGAGTGAAACAGCACTGGAGCTTGTCAAACGTGGGCATCGCTTGGTAGCAGATGATGCGGTAGAAATCCGGCAAACGTCCGATTTTCAGTTGCATGGAACAGCACCTGAACTCATTCGTCACCTGCTTGAAATTCGTGGCGTAGGCATTATTAATGTAATGACACTGTTTGGTGCTGGTGCAGTTCGTAATAATAAGCGGATTACATTGGTTGTCCGTCTGGAGGCATGGCAACAGGACAAGCAGTATGACCGTCTCGGTCTCGATGAAGAAACCACACGCATTATTGATACAGACGTTCCACTTGTTACGATTCCAGTTCGTCCAGGCCGAAATCTGGCTGTTATTATCGAGGTAGCGGCGATGAACTATCGTTTGAAACAAATGGGCGTTAATGCAGCCCTGCAATTTACAAACAAGCTGACTGCTACGATTTCTGAAGATATGGAAGAGATGGATTAAGGTTCGTTCGGTTGCAAGGAAGGACAAGGAGTGAGAGAAACATATGTCAACGGCAACATTACTGCTGAATCCGATTGCTTTTTCAATCGGGGCAATCAAGGTCCATTGGTATGGGCTTATTTTGGGGCTGGCGGCGCTTGTGGGTTTATATCTCGCCATCCGTGAGGGAAAAAGATTCGGTATTCCGCAGGAATTCTTTATGGATATGCTGCTTCTGGGTGTTCCATCGGCCATTATTGGAGCGCGTATTTATTATGTAGCCTTCAAATGGGAAGACTACCGGGATAATCTATGGGATATCTTTAAAATTTGGAATGGCGGTATCGCGATATATGGTGCCTTGATTGGTGCCATTATATGTGCGGTTATTTATTTCCGTTATAAAGGGTATAACTTCTGGCGTATCGCTGATATTTGTGCGCCGGGTCTATTAATCGGTCAAGCGATTGGACGCTGGGGTAATTTTGTCAATCAAGAGGCTTACGGTGGACCAACGGAGGAGACTTTTTTGCGCAGTCAGCTGCATCTACCGGATTTCATTGTGAATCAGATGAACGTTAACGGGGTGTTTCACCACCCTACGTTCCTGTACGAATCGCTGTGGAGTATTGTAGGCGTGATTTTGCTGCTTGTGATTCGCCGGATGAAATTTGTACGTGCGGGTGAAATGTTTGCATTTTACTTCATTTGGTACTCTATTGGTCGCTTTTTCATCGAGCGGGTGCGGACGGACAGCTTGGCCTTTCAGGGACCGGACTGGCTGGCTTCCTTTGTGAATGCTCTGTGGTCCCCTATGGTATGGCTAGGGTTTGAACCGGGGTACTTGGATCCGAATTACGGTAACGTACGGATCTCACAGTTGCTTGCTATTTTCATCATTGTAGCTGCTGTGATTTTCATCTTGGTTCGTCGTCGGAAGGGCTCAGCCGTTGCGAGATATAGCGACCCGATTGTTTCCAGCAAGACAGGGATTGATCAGGTACCTGATATGACGCCAGAACAAGTATCCCGTCCTGGGCAGGATGCGGTTTCTTCAACAGCCACAGCGGATAAGCTATCTAAGGAAGACACGGATGAGGACAAGAAGGAGCATCTATGATAAATACGATTTTGTTTGATTTAGACGGTACCATTATGGATACGAATGAGTTGATAATCAGCACATTTTTACACATTTTGAACCATCCAGATGCGGATCCGCTAACGCGGGAGCACATTATTCCTCATATGGGGGGAACGCTGGACGATCAACTCCGTACTTTTACGGGATTAACGGATGTATCTGGGCTAGTTAAAGACTACCGTGCTTATAATCAAATTCATCATGATCAAATGGTGAAGCCATTTCCACATGTTATTGAGGTTATTCAGGAGCTGCGCGCACGAGGAATTAAGCTAGGGGTTGTGACAACCAAGATACGACCATCCACGATGCGTGTACTTAACCTGTTTGATCTGACTTCGTCTATGGATT
This sequence comes from Paenibacillus sp. EKM211P, assembly GCF_011066175.1. Classification (NCBI taxonomy): domain Bacteria; kingdom Bacillati; phylum Bacillota; class Bacilli; order Caryophanales; family Paenibacillaceae; genus Paenibacillus; species Paenibacillus sp. EKM211P. The sequence continues at coordinate 225,198 of NZ_JAAMNS010000006.1, read as the reverse complement.
ACATTGTGACGGTAGACGATGTGGAACATCCGAAGCCTCACGCTGAGCCAGTGCTCAAGGCCTTGGCAGGTCTGAATGCTGAAGCGGAACATACGTTGATGGTTGGAGATAGCTCCTTTGATATTTTGTCAGCTCAGGCGGCAGGTGTGAAATCTGCGGGGGTGGCTTGGTCGCTTAAGGGTGAGGAAGCTCTGCGCGGATATGGACCAGACTACATGCTATATGATATGAGGGATTTGCTGAAGTTGGAGCTTCAAGGTGTCAATGTATCGTGAGAAAGGTGAACCGCTATCCTGTAGAAGGTCCCAATGCGTTGTGGCAAATTTATCGGACGGTGAGCCCTTGGAAAGGCATTAAGAACTTCATTTTCATACAGATTGCCCGTTATTGTCCTGTGCTTTCTCTGAAAAATGCTATTTACCGTAGAATGCTGGGGATGAAGGTAGGGGAACATGCGGCCTTTGGTCTGATGGTGATGGTGGACGTTTTTTTTCCGGAGCATATTACGATCGGGAACAATTCAGTTATTGGATATAACACAACCATACTGGCTCATGAATACCTTATACAGGAGTATCGCATCGGTAAAGTGGTGATCGGGGATCGTGTGCTGATCGGCGCAAACACAACCATTTTGCCGGGTGTTACCATCGGTGACGGGGCTGTGGTAGCGGCCGGGGCGGTTGTGCATAAAGATGTTCCGGCAGGTGCTTTTGTAGGCGGTAATCCATTGCGTGATTTAAGACGCTCTGGTGTGGATGAGAAGTAATAGCATGATAAGAAAGGCCCCTTATATATTAAGGGGTCTTTCTTGTGCTGTTTTTCTGTATAATAAGTGGGGTAATGCATGTTGGTTATGTTTAAAAATTGATAATAGATATTTTTGCAAAGCGATATGGGAGCGTGTTGATTTGGTCAAAAAAGAACGTATACCAGAGCTTGATATTTACCGGGGAATATTAATTGCGGCCGTCATTACCATCCATGCAACTTCAATGGCTTTGATTGATGCGCGTCATTCTCTATTGTTTTATCCTTTTTTATTTTTAAATATGTTTAGCAGTTTTGCAGTGCCTGTATTTATTTTTGTGAGCGGTTTTGTTCTATTTTACAATTATGTCGATCGGCCACTTCGTGGAAAGAGTATGCTTTTGTTTTTTCGAAAAAGACTGATGTTTATTGTGTTACCCTACGTTTTATTTTCTCTTATGTACTATTTGACCTTGGTGACACGTGGGTTGATGCCGCTTAGTGATCTTCCGCTCGTGCTGCTAACGGGAAAAGCGTATACGCATTTGTATTATGTCATTATCATCATCCAATTTTATTTGGTCTTTCCGCTGTTGTTGTGGGGAGTGCAGCGTTTACGTCATTGGTTATCGAGTCCGCGGAGAGCAGCTTTTGTCATTTTGACAGTAGGGTTAGTCATTCAATGGGGGTTTGTACTACTGAACAAATACGTTTGGCAAGAGGAGAGAGGAAGCCTTGCGATTACGTATATCAGTTACTTTGCCTTGGGTGCCGCTGTAGCGATTGGATATGAAGGGTTTAAAAAGTGGCTTTTTCCAGTCCCAGGCACGGTAATAGGTCGCGGTCGATTGATCAGCTGGTGGGCCCTGTGGGCGGCTTGGTTATTACTGGGGGTCGTTTATGTACAAGTATGGTTTGTAGCCTACCGCAAAGCCATTTATGCAGACTCGCTGGTCTATGAACTGCTACATAATGCATATGCTCTCGTATCTGCATTGGTGCTGTTTCAGTTATCGGTTTTTTTATATCGTCATACTAGTGATAGACTGCGAATGTTCATCAGTTGGCTGGGAGCATGTTCTTTCGGTATTTATTTACTTCATCCGGCGTTATTACGAGTGTATCGCAAACTGGATTTGCATGGTACACCCATAGAATATGTCTTCTCTGTTGCTGGCGGATGGGTGTTGGCGCTGTTTGGAACATGGCTGATTGTGACGTTGTTTTTTCGATATGTACCATTTTCATGGATCGGTTTGGGGACAGTTCCGAAGTTTCCATCCCAGAGTAAAGATGAACAGGCAAACTACTAAATACTTTGACTTAGACTGTTGGCTTAAGGCTGACAGTCTTTTTTTAGGATTCATGTATTTTGCATTGGATAAAATATAGAGAGGGACAGCGACTTGTCCGGGCTGTAAAAATGGGCTGCTACGTTTGGTTGACGTTCATAAGTAGGGCATGATAATATATCGAATATACTTTAGTTTGTTAGCACTTTACCATGATAAAGATATTGTGAAATCATGAGGTGATAGAGATGTCTAAGCCAAAAGGATTTGAGATTCCTGTAGGGGTTCGAGATTATCTTCCACGTGCAGTGTCGAAGCTGCGGGCCATTGAACTGAATGTACTCGCATGTATGGAGCGTTGGGGTTACCGTCAGATTATGACGCCTACGATGGAATACTACGATACAGTGGGAGTGGCTAGTTCTACTTCTGATCGGAAGCTGTTTAAATTGCTCAACAACCGGGGGACTACGTTGGTACTTCGTTCTGATATGACTGCTCCGATTGCACGGGTGGTGTCTTCGTTGTTAAAGGAAGAAGAAGTACCGCTTCGCCTGTCCTATCACGCCAATGTATTTCGAGCGATTGAGGAAGAGGCAGGAAGAGAGGCGGAGTTTTTTCAAACAGGCGTGGAGCTGGTAGGGGATGATTCACCTGAGGCTGATGCAGAGGTTGTAGCATTGGCCATTGCATCATTGCAGGCAGCGGGTGTTAACTCTTTTAAAATTGCCATGGGACATGTGGGATTCCTGAACGGGTTATTTGAAGAGATCATTCCAGGTCGCCAGGCTGAACAGCAAGCACTAAAAGAACTGTTGCTCAGTCGTGATGTAGTGGGCTACCGAACGGCGATTGAAGCTTTAGGTTTGGCCCCCGCGCATCGGGATAAGCTGGAGGCCATTCTTCGGCTTCGTGGTGGGAAGGAAATTTGCGAGCAGGCTACTGGCCTTAGTGTGGAGCAGCAGACGATTCAATCCATTGCTCATTTGTGCGAGGTGTGGGAAGTGCTGGAGGCATACGGCGTATCTGAGCATGTGTTAATTGACCTTACCATGATCGGTGATTTTTCATATTATACAGGAATGACTTTTGAGGGCTATGCAGCGGAAATCGGGTTTCCGGTATGCAACGGAGGTCGTTATGACAATCTGCTTCAGCAGTTTGGGCGATCGGTACCGGCAACGGGATTCGCATTGAAGACGAACCGAATCGTTGATGGTGTGGATGGTATTTCAATTGAGACGAAGCGTCCGATATTTATCCGTTATGACGAGCAGGAACGACAAGAGGCGCTATCCGCCGCAGCACAGCTACGTGCAGAGGGTTTTACTGTGGTGACAGGACTCACGGGGGGACCGGAGGATCGACGTCGTGAGCAGCAGGATCTGTACGCAGAGGTATACAGCTATACAGCTGAAGGAAGACGGCCCGTACAAAGGGGGGAATTGTCATGACGGAAACATTGAAGGTAGCCATGCCGAAAGGACGGATTTACAAACAGGCTTCCAAGTTGTTCCGCCAGGCAGGGGTTCCAATTCCACTGGATGTGGACGAAACCCGCAAGTTGGTTATCCCATTGCCTGAGCTGGGAATGGAATTTATTATGGCGAAGCCCGTCGATGTTCCTACGTATGTGGAGTATGGTGCAGCTGACATCGGCATTGTCGGTAAGGATGTTTTGCTGGAAGAAAACAAGGATGTATATGAGCTGCTGGATCTGGGGATTGCCCGTTGCCGGATGTCGGTAATTGCTTTACCTGATTGGCAACCAGGTATTCGTCAACGGGTCGCTACCAAATATCCAAATGTGGCTTCCCAGTATTTTCGGGAGCAAGGTCAGCAGGTGGAGGTCATTAAGCTGAACGGCTCCATCGAGCTGGCGCCGTTAATTGGTCTGGCAGATCGCATTGTAGATATGGTGGAGACAGGACAGACCTTGCGTGAGAACGGATTGGTTGAGCAGATTAGCATACTGGATATTACCAGTCGTTTGATTGCCAACCGGGTCAGTTACCGGATGAAAAATGGTCCGATTCAGGCATTGTGTGATCGATTGCATCAGGTGATTCCAACTGAAGTTGTACCGAAGAATTAAAGGAACGGAGCAACGGTTCAGGAACATTCTGCAAGCAAGCAGCAGGTAGGGGGGAATGAGCAAATGAAGATCGTAGCAGCCCGTGATTTCAGCCTCCAACGAGAGGTGGATTACGGAACACCGGAGCAAAACGAGGCTGTGCGTACCATTATTCAATCGGTACGCCAAGAGGGGGATGAGGCTGTTCTGCGGTATACGGAAACGTTTGATGGTGTATCGCTGACAGCGGAGCAGCTTCGTGTGACAGATGAAGAATTGAAGTCGGCCTATGACAAGGTAGAGCCTTCATTTATACAGGCAATTCGAGAAGCGGCGGATCATATTCGCGCTTTTCACCTCAAGCAAAAGCGTAACTCATGGATGGATTTACAGCCGGACGGTAGCTTACTCGGTCAAATCATCCGGCCGTTGAAACGTGTAGGCGTGTATGTTCCAGGCGGTAAAGCCGCCTATCCATCCTCGGTGTTGATGAATGTCATTCCCGCTCAGGTGGCTGGAGTACCGGAGATCGTTATGGTGACACCCCCGGCGACAGGCGGCAAGGCAGGGATCGACCCCTATACACTGGTAGCTGCGGCAGAGGCTGGTGTAACGGAAATATTCAGGGTTGGCGGAGCGCAGGCCATTGCCTCTCTTGCATACGGGACACATAGTATTGAACCGGTTGATAAAATTTGCGGTCCTGGCAACATTTATGTAGCGCTGGCGAAGCGTGAGGTATACGGTGCAGTGGATATCGACAGTATTGCGGGACCGAGTGAAATTGTCGTATTGGCTGACAACACAGCGAATCCCTCTTATGTAGCGGCTGATCTACTTTCACAGGCTGAACATGACGAAATGGCCTCAGCCATTCTGGTTACGCCTTCGCAACGCTTGGCCGAAGAAGTATCAGCCGAGGTAGAGCGTCAATTGGCGGAGTTGCCGCGCAGAGATATTGCTGCTGCATCGGTAGAGGCATACGGAGCCATCATTGTCGTTGACAATTTGGAAGAGGGCATCCGTATTGTCAATCGGCTTGCGCCCGAGCATTTGGAGATCATGACAGAGCAGCCGATGGAACATATGGGGATGATCGAAAATGCAGGAGCTATTTTTCTGGGAGCGTACAGCTCGGAGCCGGTAGGCGATTATTTTGCCGGACCTAACCACATCATCCCGACGAATGGAACGGCGCGTTTTTCCTCGCCAGTGGACATTGATGATTTTATCAAGAAGTCGAGTATGATCTATTACAGCAAGGAAGCACTGCTGCGCAATGGAGAGACCATTATGCAGCTTGCCCGGCATGAAGGGCTGGAAGGCCACGCACGGGCGATACAAGTTCGATTGGACAATGAGAAGAAGGCGGTGGATGGCGATGGGGAACGAAAATAACGAAGCAGGGCGTACAGGCAGTGTCAGCCGGAAAACGAATGAAACAGACATTCAGCTGTCATTTGCAGTAGACGGGACAGGGCAGGCTAAGATTGAAACGGATGTTCCTTTTTTAAATCACATGCTAGATTTGTTCACCAAGCACGGACAATTTGATCTAAATGTACAGGCCAGAGGGGATGTGGATATCGACGACCACCATACCGTCGAGGACATTGGGATCTGTCTGGGGCAAACCTTGCTGGAAGCATTGGGTGATAAAAAAGGCATCAAGCGCTATGCCAGCGTCTTTGTACCGATGGATGAGGCGCTCGCGCAGGTTGTTATTGATCTGAGTAATCGGCCTCATTTTGAGTATCGTGCAGAGTACCCTTCTCAGCAGGTAGGCAGCTTCTCGACAGAGCTGGTGCATGAATTTCTATGGAAATTTGCGTTGGAGGCTCGCATGACGTTGCACGTCATTGTTCACTACGGGCAAAATACCCACCATATGATTGAGGCGGTGTTCAAAGCGCTGGGGCGTGCTTTGGATGAGGCGACCTCCATTGATCCGCGGGTGACAGGAGTGCCTTCAACGAAGGGAGTGCTGTAGTCCATGTCCATTGCCATTGTGGATTACGGCAGAGGGAATCTGCATAGTGTGAGCAAGGCGGTTGAGCGCCTTGGCTTTGAGGCTGTAGTGACAGGAGATGCTCAAGTGATTCGTGCCTCCAGCGGTGTGATTTTGCCGGGTGTAGGGGCCTTCGGGGATGCGATGGAGCATCTGCGTTCCAGCGGATTGGATCGGGTTATTCAGGAGGTTGCAAGTGCTGGACAACCGCTGCTCGGTGTTTGTTTGGGAATGCAGCTATTGTTCACTCGTGGTGAAGAATACGGCAGTCATGAAGGACTTAATATTTTACCAGGCGAGGTCGTTCGGTTTGCTCCTGATCTGGGCGTTAAAGTGCCGCATATGGGCTGGAATCGTCTGCGTATGACTCAGCCGGAGCACCCGCTGTTGCAGGGCTTGGAGGAAGGGCATGTGTATTTTGTGCATTCCTATCATGCGAAGCCGGAGGTCGAAAGTGATCTGCTGGCGGTGACCGACTACGGTGGGCCCGTAACGGCTATCGTGGGCAGAGGCCATGTGTATGGCATGCAGTTCCATCCAGAGAAAAGCGGAGAAATGGGGATGCGCCTGCTTCGTCAGTTTTTGGAACTAGCAGAAGCGAAAAAGCGAGCGTAACGATTCGTGAGTCTGCATTTGGTGGTACGCCAACTTTGGTCGCTGATTGATGTAAAGGCATATAGATGTTGAATAGCTCACAAGGGGGTCTTAACTTTGTTCACGATATACCCGGCGATTGATATTCGCGATGGCAAATGTGTACGACTGGTACAAGGTGATTATAACCAGGAGACAATATACAACGAAAATCCGGTGGAAGTAGCACGAGAATGGGAGCGCTTGGGCGGCTCCTACATTCATTTGGTTGATTTGGACGGTGCCAAAGCAGGTCAACCGGTGAATGATGCGCTCATTGGACGGATTGCTTCTGCGGTGCAAGTACCTGTACAAGTGGGCGGCGGCTTACGTACGCGCGAGCATGTGGAGCGGCTGTTGTCGCTGGGCGTGAGCCGGGTGATTTTGGGCACGGCAGCTATTGAGGATCGTGCTTTTACGGAAGCGGTATTGGGTACCTACGGTGATCGGATCGCCATCGGTCTAGATGCGCGAAATGGCTATGTGGCTACGCGTGGATGGCTCGAAACCTCGGAGGTTCGAGCAGATGAATTGGCTGCTGAGTTGGCCTCCAAGGGAGCGGAAACATTTATTTTCACAGATATTTCCCGTGACGGCATGATGCAGGGCCCGAATGTGGAGGCAATCGCAGCGCTTGCCAAAAGCAGTGGACGAACCGTGATTGCATCCGGCGGAGTCAGCAAGATGGATGATCTAATCACACTGAGCACCTATGCGAAAGAAGGCGTAGGCGGAGCTATTGTGGGTAAAGCATTGTATACAGGGAGCATTGATTTACAGGTTGCCGTACAAGCTGTAGCAAAAGCATAGGGGGAGTAGGCATGCTGGCTAAACGTATTATTCCCTGTCTGGATGTAAAGGATGGCAGGGTGGTTAAGGGCGTTAATTTTGTGAACTTACGCGATGCAGGTGACCCGGTGGAGCTGGCTGCGCTTTATGACCGGGAAGGGGCGGACGAAATCGTGTTTCTGGATATATCCGCTTCGGTTGAAGGTCGCGCCACGATGGAAGAAGTAGTTCGCCAGACAGCCGGGGAAATTGCCATTCCTTTCACTGTAGGTGGCGGGATATCTCATGTCGATGATATGAAACGCATTTTGCGTGCCGGTGCTGATAAAATTGGCGTAAATACGGCAGCTGTCCGCAACCCGCAGCTGATTGCGGAAGGTGCGCGCAGCTTTGGTTCACAATGTATCGTTGTTGCCATTGATGCCAAGTACAATGAGGCGTGGGGCGAATGGGAGGTATACACGCACGGAGGCCGCACGCCATCGGGTATTCGAGCCTTGGCCTGGGCTAAGGAAGCAGAGCAACTGGGAGCCGGTGAGATTCTGCTGACCAGCATGAACGCAGATGGAACCAAGGATGGCTTTGACCTGCCACTGACTTCCGCTGTTTCGGATACCGTAGGGATTCCAGTGATTGCTTCCGGCGGAGCCGGCAAACAGGAACATTTCTATGACGTGTTTACGTCAGGTAAAGCAGATGCTGGATTAGCAGCAACGATTTTTCACTATAAAGAAATCGGGATTCCTGAGTTGAAACGAGATTTGAAGCGCAGAGGAGTGGAGATACGATGAGCAACGAATTGAACCAACAGCTATCTCTGGAGCAGATACTGGATAATGTCCGCTGGAATGAGGCCGGGCTTGTCTCGGCGATTGTGCAGGATGATGCTACGCTTCAGGTATTGACGCTGGCCTACATGAACCGTGAGTCGCTGAAACTGTCTTTGGAGTCAGGAGAGACCTGGTTCTGGTCACGTTCCAGACAGGAGCTGTGGCATAAGGGGGCAACTTCAGGGAATACGCAGAAGATCTCTTCCATTCAGCTGGATTGTGACGGCGATGCTCTATTGGTGCGTGTCATTCCGAGCGGTCCGGCCTGTCATACAGGCGCAACGAGTTGCTTTTCTCGTGATATTTCCGTGCCAGGGACAGCTGTAGTAGCTGGGGCAGGAAATGCAGGAGCTCAAGTGCAGGCAACCCGTACCAATGCTATTTCCAGTGCTTCAGAAGGCCGCTTTGAGGTGCTTGCCCAGTTGGAGGCAATTATTAAGGAGCGCGAGGAGACACGTCCTGAAGGAGCCTATACGACCTATCTTTTTGATAAAGGCGTAGACAAAATCCTGAAGAAGGTTGGCGAAGAAGCCTCCGAGACGATTATTGCAGCCAAAAACAAAGATAATGAGGAGTTGCGCCTGGAGGTCAGCGACCTGATTTATCACCTGCTGGTGCTGTTGCAGGAGCGCAAGCTACCACTCGATGACGTGCTGGCTGAGCTGAATCGCCGTCATGAACGCCCTCGTCGTGATTAGGACGGGTATTGTAGGGTTTGAAAAGGGGAGGGCTACATGAAAATTGACTATCATACGCATCATTCCCGCTGCGGGCATGCGATAGGAAGTCTGGAGGAGTACGTACAGCAGGGAATTCGACTGGGGCTGGATCAGCTCGGTTTGTCCGATCATATGCCGCTGCTGCATGTAGAACCGGCCAACTATTATCCAGAAATGGCGATGCCTATGGATGAGCTGCCTCGATACGTGGAAGAATGCTTGGATTTGAAGGAACGCTACAAAGGGCAAATTGATATTCGTGTTGGTTTGGAAGGCGACTATATCGAGGGCTGGGAACGCGAAATTGAAGATATCATCCATGCATACCCATGGGATTATGTGATTGGCTCCGTCCACTTTCTCGGTGAGTGGGATGTCACCGACTTCCGTCAGGTACACCATTGGGAAGGCAAAAATGTGCTGGAGGTATACCGCACATATTATGATGCGGTTTCCAAGGCGGCCGCTACGGGTTTATATGACATCATGGGTCATTTGGATGTCATTAAACGTTTCGGCCATCATCCGAAGCCGGAGGAAGAGGATGAGCTACGTGAATTGGAGCGCTCCGCACTCTCAGCGGTGGCCCGCAGCGGTCGGGCCATGGAACTGAATGCATCGGGGCTTTCCAAACCCTGTGCCGAAATGTTTCCGAGCCGACGCATGCTAGAGGAAGCTTTCACGCTAGGTATCCCGTTGACCATCGGCTCGGATGCCCATGATCCGGCAAAGCTGGCTGAGCACTTGGAGAAGGCGCGAGCGCTTTTATATGAAGTTGGCTATCGCGAGCTCGCTGTATTTCAGCACCGTGAACGTTCACGGGTTCCGTTAGCGCTATAATACTTATTTATTGGGTCTTAATGTTATATCTAGTTGCTAGCCGAACGCGCCTTTCATACAGGGGAAATGCGCTCGGCTATTTTGCGTATTTTTGCATATGTATCTATTGGGGTACGAGTACGGAACCGTTTTTTGGAATGAGGTAGGATCGACTGTCAAGTCGTTTTGAAGTTGTGGTATACTGAAGGGTATGAACATGCCAGTTACTTTTAAAGGAGGTGCCTTGGTTATTTATGAAAGGGAAACATCTGCGAGTTTCGGAACCTAGCCCTAAGATTATTGCTTTGCGTTTCGACGCATCTTTCTTTTTTGAGAAAGCTGTGCGCTCGCTTGATCGCAATCATTATGACAAGGCATTGAAATATTTTCGCAAAGCCGTTGAATATGAACCGGATAATCCGGTGAATCATTGCAATATGGCGGGTATATTATCAGAGATGGGGGATTATGCAGGTTCGAATGATATCCTGTCCTCTGTTCTGAGTGACGTAGACTCGTCGATGACAGAATGTTATTTCTATATGGCGAATAATTACGCTAATATGGAGCAGTTTGAAGAAGCGGAAAAAGCATTGGTCACGTACCTGGAGGAGGACGAAGAAGGCCAGTTTCTTGATGAAGCCGAGGAAATGATGGAGCTGCTCTATTATGAGCTGGACCGTCCAACGAAGCTGAACCGCATTAAGGCCCGGCAGGGAGTGGTCGAGCATGATCAGGCCCGTGTTCTGCTGGAGGAAGGAAAATTTGCTCAGGCAGCCCAACTGCTCAAGCAAATTTCGGAGGAGCAACCGGACATGTTCGCTGCGCGGAATAATCTGGCGCTAGCGTATTACTACATGGGATTGTTCCAAAATGCTAAGGCTACCATTATTCAAGTGTTGGAGGATGAGCCGGGTAATTTACACGCATTGTGCAACTTGGCGATTTTTTATCAGCACGAAGGCGGCGGCCCAGAATTGGATCGTCTGGTTCAAACCTTGGCGGTCACTATACCGTTTCAGGAGGAGCAGGTGTTCAAGCTGGCGACCACTATGGGGATTCTCGGGCGCCATGAGGAGGCCTACAGGCATTTCCGCAGGTTGCTTCATAGCAATGGAGAGAACAATGCGGACGCTTCTTTGTACCATTACACAGCGGTGGCTGCCAGCAATACGGGAAGATATGCGGAAGCTCGGCGGTTATGGAGTCATTTGCAAAAGCAGGATGCTTCCTCGGAGGTTCCAAGGTTTTTCCTATCCAGATTGGAAGAGCTTCAGCAGGAAGGCACACCGCTGCAAGTGCTCAGCTATCACTATCATCTCCCGTTTGAGGAGCAATTCCGCATGTGGGAGAAGTTTGGCGCTGAGCAGGTGCCTGACAGTATGAAGAAGGACCCGCTAATCCGATCATCTTTCTTCTGGGCCTTGCGCCACGGAGACCGAGCGACTCAGCTACAGGTTATTCAGGCGTTAAGCTTGATCGGTGACGATGAAGTGCGTCAGGCACTGGAGTCCTTCGTAGAAGATCCTGATCAGGAGGGTGAACTCAAACGCCGTGCTTTGCAAGTATTGCAAGAGCTGGCAGAGCAGGATGTGCAGCATACACACACGGAAACAGAACATCCTGAGCGGTTAGAGGCTGAGCAAGATCCGCATACAACTGAAGGTGACATCTCTGCTTCGCCAGTTGATCCACAATGGCAGGCCGTGCTGGACAAGGTACTAACCGTCATGAGCAAATCATCCGATCCGGCCATGCAGCATGATTTGAGATCACTTTGGCAGGAGTATTTGGATCGGCTTGCTCCAGAGGTCCCGATGGTTCAGCATACTGAGGGATGGGCAGCTGCACTGGAATATTTGACAGCCAAATTGCATCATCATTCCGTCACCTATCAGGAAGTAGCTGACCGCTATGGTATTTCCGTATCGACCGTAAGCCGCTACGCACGTCAAATTGACAGCGTGTGTGGTATCAAACAGAAGCTAAAGCAGCCGCTCTCCACGTTTAAAAAGCAGGTCTAACATCTGCTCCAAACATCACTTAAAGGAGGCAACAAACGTATGTATAAATCCATAATTATTGGTACAGGTCCTGCAGGCTACACAGCCGCTATTTATTTGGCACGCGCCAACATGAATCCGCTGATCATTGAAGGAATGCAGCCCGGTGGGCAGCTTACCACAACGACTGAAATTGAAAATTTCCCGGGTTTTGAGCAAGGTATTCTCGGACCTGAGCTGATGGATAACATGCGCAAGCAGGCCGAACGTTTTGGCGCTGAGTTTACTTCCGGTTGGGTAGAGGAAGTCGATTTCAGCAAGCGCCCTTTTAAAGTGAAGGTAGAGGGTAAAGGCATCATTGAGGCGGAGTCGGTTATTATTGCTACAGGCGCGTCCGCCAAATATCTCGGCATTCCGGGTGAGCAGGACAATGTAGGTCGCGGAGTTAGCACATGCGCAACTTGCGACGGCTTCTTTTTCCGTGGGAAAAAGATTATCGTGGTCGGCGGTGGCGATTCAGCCATGGAGGAAGCGAGCTTCTTGACCCGTTTCGCTTCCAGCGTAACCTTGGTCCATCGTCGTGACGAATTGCGGGCATCTAAAATTATGCAAGACCGCGCACGTGAAAATGAAAAAGTACATTGGGCATTAAATCGTACTCCTCTGGAAGTTGTAACAGGGGAAACTGGCTTAAAGGGCTTGAAAGTACACAATAATGAGACCAACCAGGATGAGCTGATTGAGGCAGATGGCGTGTTTGTGGCGATTGGCCATACACCGAACACAGGCTTCCTGAACGGACAAATTCATACCGATGAACACGGCTATATTGAAGTGAAGCCAGGCACGACGGAAACGAACATCCCGGGTGTTTTTGCCTGTGGGGACGTGCAGGATAACCGTTATCGACAAGCCATTACGGCTGCGGGAACGGGATGTATGGCGGCTATGGATTGCGAGAAGTATCTTGAAGGCAGCGCTGTCCACGACTGGAGCGAAACACTGGATCAATAAAGAGTGTCTATAATACACAAAGTGGCTCATGTGAGGGGCTAAGCCCCCTCTGTTAAGCCCCGTTGTTTGTTCAGGAAGAGAAAGCCTGGTGCATTTGCACAGGCTTTCTCCTTTTTATGATTATTGAATTTATAAATTTTCAGCGGAGCTGAACAATTCTATAATCACAAGAAAAATTCCGTTAAGCGTGGTCTGGCTTCCTTGAAAGTACGTCAATAGACGTTTTTCTTACGGAGGCATGAGTTAAAAAGTTCAGCTAATCGTACATTTTTCAACAGGTAAGTGTCCTTGACCGTAACGGGGGCTTCAATTATAGTTGGAACGTAGGATTACTCCTACGAGGCAGGAATTTTAAGCATATATTTTATACCAGTTTTTTAAGTAAACATAAAGGTGGCTTGGAACATGTCTGAAAGTATCTATGTAGGTGTCGATTTGGGCGGTACCGCGATTAAAGTCGGCATTTGTAATGAAGACGGACAGCTTTTGCACACATATGAGGGACCAACCGAAACCGATAAAGGTGTAGACGTTGTCATCGGTAATATCGAAAAATATGTGCGGCATATTGTTGAGCAATCTCCTTATGAGTGGGATCAACTAAAAGGTGTCGGTGCAGGTGTTGCAGGTTTTACGAATGTTCGTGATGGTATTATTGTCCTCGCTCCTAATATTGGCTTTCGTGACGTACCGATCCGTGCGCTCCTAGAGAACCGGATTGGCAAGCCTGTAAAAATAGACAACGATGCGAATGTTGCTGCGCTGGGTGAGGCTTGGGCTGGCGCAGGCAAAGGCATAGAAAACTGTGTATGCTATACCCTGGGAACAGGTGTAGGTGGCGGTATTATTATAAATGGTAGAATATACCAAGGTTCTTCGGGTATGGCTGGGGAAATTGGACATATCAGCGTCGTGCCTGATCTGGAGGCTATTCAGTGTGGATGCGGCAAAATGGGTTGCTTGGAAACTGTATCTTCCGCAACAGGCATCATTCGTATGGCCAAGGATGCTGTGGAACGTGGCGACCGGACCTCTCTGGCGCTGGAAGATCACATTGCTGCCAAGGAAGTATTCGATGCTGCTAAAGCTGGGGATGAAGTCGCGTTGCGTATCGTGAACCGGGCTGCCTTTTATTTGGGGAAATCGATGGCAGCGGTTGCCGCTGTGCTTAATCCAGAGTTGTTTATTATAGGCGGCGGTGTTTCTAAAGCAGGCGACTTTTTGTTTGAAGAGATGCGTCGCGTATACGCCAAGCTGGCACCTGAGCCGCTTCAAAAAGGGGTATATATCGTACCAGCGGTTTTAGGCAATGATGCGGGTATCGTAGGGGCTGCTGGGTTGCTGCTACGCTCTTAATCCGGGGTTGACGATAGGGGTACTGACATAGAGCAAAGAAGCAAAAGGAGAGGGAAGTCCATATGACAGATAATTTAAAAAATGCTGCACCGTGGGCAACGCTCATTATTATTACAGGGATGTCAGGCGCAGGGAAGACCATTGCGGTGCAAAGCCTTGAAGACTTGGGCTTCTTCTGCGTTGATAATCTGCCCCCTGTGCTGATTCCCAAATTTGCCGAGTTGATTGAGCAGTCTAACGGTAAAATTGGCAAGGTGGCTCTCGTCATTGATCTACGCGGACGAGAATTTTTCACCGCCTTGTCAGAATCGCTAAATTATATTAAAGATCATTTTACGATTCATTGTGAAATTTTATTCTTGAATGCGAATGACGGTGTTCTTGTACAGCGGTACAAGGAAAGCCGTCGACGGCATCCGCTTGCTCCAGATGGTATGCCTTTGGACGGGATTCGATTGGAGCGTAAGATGTTGGAAGAACTCAAAAGCTCCGCTACACAGGTTATTGATACCAGTACGATGAAGCCCGCAACCTTAAAGGCGAGGATTATTTCGAGATTTTCCCATCTGGAGAGCAGTATGCTGTCCGTGAACATTACATCTTTTGGCTTCAAGTATGGTATTCCCATTGATGCCGATCTTGTATTCGATGTGCGCTTCCTGCCTAATCCCCACTATGTGGACCAACTACGTCCACACACGGGACAGGATAGCGATGTATATGATTATGTTATGAAGTGGCCGGAGACCCAGGCGTTTCTAACCAAGTTGTTGGATATGTTGCACTTTTTGATTCCGCAGTATCGCAAAGAAGGTAAAAGCCAGGTCATTATCGGTATTGGCTGTACTGGAGGTAAGCATCGTTCAGTTGCAATATCGGAGTATTTAGGAAAAATGCTGGGTGCCAGCGAGACAGAATCCGTTTCTGTTTCGCATCGGGATGCTGATCGGGACCGGCATTAATGAGGTGAAATCATGAAAGAGACCGGATCACAACGGGAGCGCCCACGTATTGTTGTTATGGGCGGCGGAACCGGCTTGTCCGTCATGCTGCGGGGCTTGAAGCAAAAGCCGCTGGATATTACGGCAATTGTTACAGTCGCTGACGATGGCGGAAGCTCCGGGATATTGCGCAGTGAGCTGCAGATGCCCCCTCCAGGGGATATCCGCAATGTGCTGACTGCCTTGGCTGACGTGGAACCAGTAATGTCAGATATGCTAAAATACCGTTTCGGTGCTGGATCAGGATTGTCAGGCCATAGTCTGGGGAATTTGATCTTAGCAGCGATGACTGATATATCGGGGGATTTTGTAACGGCGGTGCGTGAGCTTAGCCGTGTATTTGCTGTCCGGGGGCGTGTACTGCCAGCGGCTGAAGAAGGCGTTGTGCTCAGCGCCGAGATGGAGGATGGCACGGTGATCACCGGGGAGTCCAAAATCCCGGAAGCGGGCGGACGCATCAAACGTGTTTTTCTTGAACCGACTCACGTGGAGCCGTTGCCTGAGGCTGTGGAAGCCATTAATGAAGCCGATGCGATTCTGATTGGTCCCGGCAGTCTATATACCAGCATTTTACCGAATCTGCTTGTGCCAAAGCTTGCTGAGGCTGTGGTGAAATCAGATGCGATCAAAATATTTGTCTGCAACGTGATGACCCAGCCAGGGGAAACCGACGGCTATACAGTGGGAGATCACCTGCAAGCGATCTATGAGCATGTTGGGCATCACCTCTTTGACTATGTCATTGTGAATAACGGGGAAATTCCACCCCAAGTACAGGAGATGTATGCCGAGCAGGGAGCTAAGCCTGTTCAGGTAGACATGGGCGAGCTGGCTGATCGAGGATATAAAGTAGTGGCAGATACGTTAGTTCTGTTCCGTACGTATTTACGGCATGATGCCGACAAACTGAGCCAGCATATTTACCAATTGGTACAAAACTGGATGTTAAGAAGGAGGTGAGTCCCTTGTCCTTTGCGGCACAAACGAAAAAAGAGCTTACGATGATTGAAAGCCAGCCCTGCTGTGAAAAAGCGGAACTGTCTGCGCTCATACGTATGCTCGGATCCGTACAACTGTCGAATAAAAGGGTGATATTGGACGTGTCCACAGAAAATGCCGCGATTGCAAGGCGGATTTACTCCTTGATCAAAAAGCATTTTCAACTTCACATCGAACTGCTTGTACGGAAAAAAATGCGCTTGAAAAAAAATAATGTGTATATTGTCCGTATTCCCAATGGTGTACAAGAGCTGCTAAAGGAGCTTTATATTGTCTCAGAAGGTTTCTTGTTCACTGACGGGATTAATCGTGATATCATTCGGAAAAACTGTTGTAAGCGGGCTTATTTGCGGGGTGCCTTTATGGCAGGTGGCTCTGTGAATAATCCAGAGGGGTCGTCTTACCACCTTGAGATTTCTTCGATGTATGAGGAGCATTGTCAGGCGTTAGTTGATCTCGCTAATGAGTTTCATCTCAACGCCCGCTGTATTGAGCGAAAAAAAGGCTTTATTCTTTACATCAAGGAAGGCGAGAAGATCATTGAGCTGCTCAGTATCATTGGGGCGCACCAAGCCTTGTTCAAGTTTGAGGATGTACGCATTATGCGCGATATGCGCAATTCCGTAAACCGTATTGTTAATTGCGAAACAGCGAATTTGAACAAGACGATCGGAGCCGCTGTCCGGCAAATTGAGAATATCAAGCTGCTGGAGAGGGAAGTTGGTTTGGAGACCTTGCCGGATAAGCTGCGTGAAGTGGCAGAAATTCGACTCGCTCATCCCGATTTAAATTTGAAAGAAGTCGGGGAAATGCTCAAAGGGGTCGTGAGTAAATCGGGTGTAAATCATCGACTTCGCAAAATTGATGAGATGGCTGACAAAATCAGGGGGGAAAACGGCCTGATTCCGTAAAAAAGGGTCTGTGGGGCTTTTAGCCCCGGTTTTTTTAGTTTTTTTTCTAGTGTCTGTCCCGGGTTAATGTTATAATGTGATAAATAAAATGGAGTAAATAGCGTCCAGATTTATTTGATGAGGGGGTAAGCTGACATGTCAAAACATCCAGTAGTCGTACGCTTGAAAACAGGACTGCACGCCAGACCTGCTGCGCTGTTCGTACAGGAAGCGAATAAATATTCATCAGAAATTTTTGTGGAAAAAGAAGACAAAAAGGTTAATGCCAAGAGCATCATGGGTATTATGAGCCTCGCCATCAGTACAGGTACTGAAATCAATATTAGTGCCGAAGGTGCGGACGCCGAACAGGCTGTAAACGCTTTAGTAAGTCTGGTTAGTAAGGTTGAGCTGGAAAATCAATAAACGAACATCTGCTTTGTGATATGATGTATCTCTTAGTGAAAGCCCCCTTGGGGGCTTTTTTTTGTATCCAGAGAAAAGTATTCAACCCGTCCCACCATTAAGCTATTGATGTATATTTATTTGAATATAGCGACCGCATTAGGTCCAAGCTACAAATAATTAAAACCCCTGTGGTATGCCTTGTTTCGGAAATTTATACCGCTTGACTGCAACCTTTTCCCGTTTTTTCCGTCTGGAAGGTACAAACATTTTCAAGAAAGAGGTTGAGTACGATGAGAGTTTGGACAAAAACAGTAAGCACGGCAATTCTTGCAGGAGCATTATTAGCTGGAGGAGTAGCAGGAGGGCTGTGGACGGGGGCTGATCGGGCTTATGCTGCAACGGCGACGACGGCGAATGGTGTAATTAACGTGAGTGGAAGTGGTGAAATAATGGCTAAGCCAGACATCGCTTATCTCTCCATTGGGGTGCAATCGGAAGGAAATACTGCTGCTGCTGCTCAAAAAGCTAATGCTGCGAAAATAAACAAGGTCACACAGCTGTTAAAAGGAAAATGGAGTATCAGTGCAGACGATATTCAGACAAGCCAGTTCTCTGTACAACCTAACTATACCTATAACGAGAAAGAAGGACAGAAGCTCAAAGGCTACATGGCCAACCATACACTTTCTGTGAAATATCGCAACTTGGACAAAATTGGTCAGCTGCTGGATGAGGCTACAAACTCCGGTGCAAACAACGTAGATAATATACAGTTTTCCGTAGAGAATCCTTCTTCTTATGAGGAAGCTGCTATTGCAAAAGCGTTGGATAACGCTCAATCCAAAGCCAGTGCCGTAGCAAAATCAGCTAAACGCGGCTTAGGGGCTCTGGTGAATGTGACAGTAGATGGCGGGGAAGCTCAGGTTTTCACACAACGTGAGAATGCCATGTCCAAAGCGCTCATGGATATGAGTGGCGGAACAGAGATACAGTCGGGCCAAGTAACGGTGAAAGTCCAAGTGTCTGCCCAATATGAGATGAACTAGTATAGGCCATTAAACGGAGCCGCAAGCGCCTGCAACATTGCAGGGTGACTTGTTGGCTTCTTTTGTCTATTGAAACCGTTTTGTAATGAGTCTGTCATAGCTAATGGCTGTTAGGTGTACAGATTGAAATCAGTGAGTGTACAGATTGTAAACTACATACAATAGGGTATAGATATAATAAGAAAAGTGATCAAAACACATAGATTATACAGATTTGCAATAGGAGGAATACTTACGATGAACAAACATACAAAAAAATGGGGCTCAGCATTGCTGGCAGCGGGAATTTTAGCAGGGGTTGCGGTTATTCCCGTTTCCTATATTGGGGCAGCATCGACCAAACAGCAGCAAGCGACAACACAGCAACCAGGGATCGCCATCCAATGGAATGGTAAAACGTTGGCCGCTAAAGGTATTCAAGTGAACGGGAACACCATGATTCCAGTGGCAGCACTGCGTGACAGCTTGGGAATTCCGGTGAGCTATGACACCAAAGAAGGGACATATACAGTGGGGAGTGGGTACAACAAGCTCTATATCGTGGTCTCCTCCTCGGATGCCTATGTCAATGTGAACGGAATCAACACGCGCAGCATGGATGCCAAAATGATCGCCGGGAAGCTGTACATTCCTATGAGTCTGCTGAAAGACTATCTGGGTATCGATGCTCAGTGGAATGCAGCTCAGAAAACCGTAACATTGAGTAAAAGCCAGCTAAATCCAATCACAATTGCATCTCAGACGCTTCCAGCTTCGAGCAATGCAAAGGTATCTTATAAGATTAAGTATCCACAAATCAGCGGCAGCCAGCTGAATCCTGAGGCTCAACAGACCATTAATAATGTGCTAAAAAAGCATGCAGAGACAGTATTGGCAGCAGGCAAAAAGATGGTGGCAGAGGGAGAGGTTACAGCAGAAAGACCGTATGATTTCGAGAATGATTTTGCAATTGCCTATAACAAGGACGGTATTCTAAGTGTGATTATGCAGGACTACTCGTATACAGGTGGCGCACATGGCATGACGGCGCGTAAAGGATACACGTTCTCGCTCGCTGATGGCAAGCTGCTGCAATTGTCTGACGTATTGAAGGCAAATCCGAACTATAAAAAATTTTTGAATGCTGATTTGAAGAAAAAAATTGATGCGCTCCAGGCTGGCGAAGGTTTTGAAAAATTTAAAGAGTTGGCCGCAGATCAGAATTTTTATGTGACCAATAGTGGAGTAACCATCGTGTTTGATTTGTATGATTATGCCCCATACGCGTATGGAATTCCGGAGTTTACTTACTCGTTCGCTCAACTGCTACCTCAGGGCGGAAAGCCTTTTGCGGGACAAAATCAATAATTTGGATGACCTATATTTTTAAAAAATAGCAAATCAAAAAGGCTGCCTACTGGATACAAAAATCCGAGGCAGCCTTTCTATTTACCAGCTATTCAGAAGTAAACCACTTTTCTTATACACCTTCTGGAGAGGAGCTAGTTAACACTTTATCAATAATACCGTATTCTTTGGCATCATCAGCGGACATGAAATAGTCACGGTCTGTGTCTTTTTCGATGCGTTCCAGTGGTTGACCTGTGCGATCTGCGAGAATGCGGTTCAATTTGTCACGCATTTTCAGAATGCGACGGGCGCGAATTTCGATATCCGTTGCCTGTCCTTGTGCACCGCCCAGTGGTTGGTGAATCATAATTTCACTGTTTGGCAAGGCAAAACGCTTGCCTTTGGCACCTGCATTCAGCAAGAAAGCACCCATGGAAGCAGCCATACCTACACAAATGGTAGATACGTCAGGTTTAATGTATTGCATCGTATCGAAAATGGCCATACCAGCTGTGATGGAACCGCCAGGACTGTTAATATACAAGTGAATGTCTTTTTCAGGATCTTCAGCAGCCAAAAACAGCATTTGTGCAATAATTGAGTTGGCTACAACGTCATTGACGTCCGAGCCCAACAAAATAATGCGATCCTTCAACAGTCTGGAATAAATGTCATAGGCGCGTTCGCCGCGGTTACTTTGTTCTACTACCATAGGAACATAGCTCACGTCAAAAAACCTCCCTTAAATATCGTTAGTGGATTTGGTGGATATGCCGATTACACATCCCTATTTATAAACTGTTACCGTATTAACCACATGATAAACAATTTCAAACAAAAAGTCAAAGAAAGTCAAACTATTGATTGAAAAAAGAGCGCTCAGCGCTCTTTTTGGTTAAAAACATTATATGGAACATTTAGCCGATCATATAAAACGACGCGCCCGCGAGGAATCGAACCTCGATCTCAGGCTCCGGAGGCCTACGTCATATCCGTTGGACCACGGGCGCACAGATGAACATTACAAGCAACTAACTAATTAATTGGAAACAAAGATGATTATATGATATACGGCATTGAATTGCAAGCTTTTATTACGTGCGCATATTCACATAAAAAGTTGAGAAATATAGGTTCAGATAGACTTGCATGTGAAGCAAATATTGGGTAAGATATACGTGGGACTTAAAAAGTTATCCCGGGACATTTTAAGACCAGTTAGAGATATAGCATAGAGACAGAACTTAGAAGTGTGCGGGAGTGGAAAGCATGCGAAAGATATTAGAAATACAGAAGCAGCTTCTGCCCGACCTCATGGATGTTTTGAAAAAAAGGTACACGATCCTGCATCAGATTATGCTGTCCGAAGTTATTGGACGCAGAACACTGGCAGCTTCACTGGATATGACCGAGCGCGTACTGCGCGCTGAGACTGATCTCCTTAAAGCGCAAGGGCTAATTGAGATTGAGAGTGTGGGCATGAAGGTGAGCAAAGCAGGACTGGATCTGCTGGAACAGCTGGAGCCGATTGCGAACAACTTGTTCGGCCTGTCCCAATTGGAGGATCAGATTCGTCAAGCCTACGGTTTGAGGAAGGTGGTTGTCGTTCCAGGGGATTCGGATGCTTCACCGTTAGCGAAGCAGGAACTGGGCCGTGCTGGCGCAAAGGCGCTGCTGAGTGTTATGGATGACGAGGACGTGGTCGCTGTAACAGGTGGCACGACGATTGCAGATGTGGCGGAACAACTGACATTACCTGCTAACGGCCCGCTTAAAGGCGGATGGTTTGTACCGGCACGCGGGGGTTTGGGAGAGAGCATGGAAATGCAGGCAAATACAATTGCCTCCACGATGGCTCGCAAGGTCGGCGCTCAATACCGTCTGCTCCATGTACCGGATTTGCTCAGCAATCATGCTTACAACTCCTTGCTTGAGGATACGAATATTCAGGATATATTGAGCCTGATTCGAGAAAGTCGTATTATCATTCACGGGATAGGCAACGCCATAGCAATGGCCCACAGACGCAAGCTTGACCCTGAAACCTTCGCCCAGATCAGCAATGAGGGCGCGGTCGCCGAATCGTTTGGTTATTATTTTAACGAAGACGGCGTCGTTGTTCACAGAATGCTGACGCTTGGACTCCGTTTGGAGGACATCAGGCGCACGGAGACGGTGTTAGGTGTGGCTGGAGGCAAGAGCAAGGCGGCTGCTATTCATGCGGTATTGCGTTTCGGACAGGAAGACATTCTTGTCACCGACGAAGGCGCTGCTGCCGAGATTGTAAGCCGTTATTTAAGAGATTGATAAGGTTTTTTAATTGTGTTGTCTTGACGGGCTTTCGGGTCTGTCTTGAATATATAAAACTAAACTAAACGAACTTTGGGAGGAACTCACTCATGACAGTTAAAGTTGGTATTAACGGTTTCGGACGTATTGGACGCCTTGCTTTCCGCCGTATTCAAGACGTAGAAGGTATTGAAGTAGTAGCAATTAACGACTTGACAGATTCCAAAATGCTGGCACATCTGTTGAAATATGATACAACACAAGGTACTTTCCAAGGGGAAGTAGAAGTACATGACGGTTTCTTCAAAGTAAACGGTAAAGAAGTTAAAGTTTTGGCTAACCGTAACCCTGAAGAATTGCCTTGGGGAGACCTGGGTGTAGACATCGTTCTGGAATGCACAGGTTTCTTCACAACTAAAGAAGCTGCTGAGAAACATTTGAAAGGCGGCGCTAAAAAGGTTGTTATCTCCGCTCCAGCTACTGGCGACATGAAAACTGTCGTTTACAACGTAAACCATGAAATTCTGGACGGATCTGAAACTGTAATTTCCGGTGCTTCTTGCACAACTAACTGCCTGGCTCCTATGGCTAAAACATTGCAAGACAAATTTGGTATCGTTGAAGGCTTGATGACTACAATTCACGCTTACACTGGCGACCAAAACACTTTGGATGCTCCACATGCTAAAGGTGACTTCCGTCGTGCTCGCGCAGCAGCTGAAAACATCATCCCTAACACTACTGGTGCTGCTAAAGCAATCGGTCTGGTTATCCCTGAGCTGAAAGGTAAATTGGATGGCGCAGCTCAACGTGTTCCAGTACCAACAGGTTCCCTGACTGAGCTGGTAACAGTTCTGGAGAAAAACGTAACTGCTGAAGAAATCAACGCAGCGATGAAAGAAGCTTCCGATCCTGAAACTTACGGATACACTGAAGATCAAATCGTTTCTTCTGACATCAAAGGTCTGACTTTCGGATCCCTGTTTGATGCAACTCAAACTAAAGTTCTGACTGTTGGCGACAAACAACTGGTTAAAACTGTAGCTTGGTACGACAACGAAATGTCCTACACTGCACAATTGATCCGTACTTTGGAATACTTCGCTAAATTGGCTAAATAAGAATTTCCTTATCGAGCAACATCATAGAGCGGAAACAGGTGTTATTGTTTCCGCTCTTTATATATCAAAATGTGCCTTAAATTCCTGTTTCGTAAAATTATAAGGGTGCGGAGGAATATGGAGATGAACAAAAAGAGCGTACGTGATATAGAACTGAATGGAAAACGGGTGTTTGTTCGTGTAGATTTTAACGTTCCGGTTGAAGATGGTAAAATTACAGATGACAAGCGTATTCGCGAAACCTTGCCAACCATTAACTACCTGATTGAAAAAGGTGCAAAAGTTATTTTGGCGAGTCACTTTGGACGTCCAAAGGGTCAAGTCGTTGAATCCATGCGTCTGACTGCTGCTGGTGTACGTTTGTCCGAACTGCTGAAAAAGCCAGTTGTTAAAGTGGACGAAGCAGTTGGTGAAGCTGTTAAAGCGAAAGTGGCTGAACTGCAAAACGGCGATGTGCTATTGCTTGAAAATGTACGCTTCTACCCAGGAGAAGAGAAAAATGATCCTGAACTGGCTAAGCAATTTGCTGAACTGGCTGACATTTTCGTGAATGATGCTTTTGGTGCAGCACACCGTGCTCATGCTTCTACAGAAGGTATCGCGCATTTCCTTCCGGCTGTTTCCGGCTTGCTGATGGAAAAAGAGTTGTCTGTTATTGGTAAAGCTTTGTCGAATCCAGATCGTCCTTTTACAGCCATTATTGGTGGTTCCAAAGTAAAAGACAAAATCGACGTAATCGACAACCTGCTGAACATTGCAGATAACGTAATTATTGGCGGCGGTTTGACTTATACATTCTTCAAAGCTCAAGGTCATGAAGTGGGTCAATCTTTGCTGGATGAATCCAAACTGGACGTAGCTCTTGGATTTATTGAAAAAGCGAAGAAGCTTGGCAAAAACTTCTACCTTCCTGTGGATATCGTTATCTCTGACGATTTCAGCGCTACAGCGAACACGAACATTGTGGACATCGACGGCATTCCTGCAGATTGGGAAGGCGTGGATATCGGACCGAAAACTCGTAAAATTTATGCAGATGTTATCAAAAACTCCAAATTGGTTGTTTGGAATGGACCAATGGGTGTATTTGAAATCGAGCCTTTCGCTGGCGGTACTCGTGAAGTAGCGGAAGCTTGTGCTACAACAGAAGCATACACCATCATTGGTGGCGGTGATTCTGCGGCTGCGGCTGAAAAATTCCACTTGGCTGACAAAATGGATCACATCTCCACTGGCGGCGGCGCATCCCTGGAATTCATGGAAGGCAAAGCACTTCCGGGTGTTGTTGCACTTAACGATAAATAATCAAACGCATTACGCGTAATAAAGGCTTTAGGGCACCTAATAGTTAGGAGTTGAAACCATTGAGAACACCGATTATCGCGGGTAACTGGAAGATGTTCAAAACCGTACCAGAAGCTAAAACCTTCATCGAAGAGATCAAAGGTAAAGCAGAGGTTGCAGGAGTGGAGAGCGTTATATGTGCTCCATTTACAAATCTTCCTGCTCTGGTTGAAGCAGTAAAAGGCACATCTATTAAAATCGGCGCACAAAACCTGCACTTTGCAGAAGATGGCGCATTTACAGGTGAAATCAGCGGCGGAATGCTTAAAGATCTGGGCGTAGACTACGTTGTGATCGGACACTCCGAGCGTCGTGAGTATTTCAACGAAACAGACGAAACGGTGAACAAAAAGGTTCATGCAGCATTCCGTCATGGCCTGACACCAATTGTATGTGTAGGCGAAAAGCTGGAAGACCGTGAAGCAGGTCAAACCAAAGAAGTTGTAAAAGTGCAAACTGTAGCAGCTTTTGCTGGTCTGGCTAAAGATCAAGCAGCACAAGTCGTAGTTGCTTATGAGCCAATCTGGGCCATCGGAACAGGCAAATCCTCTACTTCGCAGGATGCGAATGAAGTGATTTCCTACATCCGTAGTTTGATTAAAGAGCTGTATGATGAAAATACAGCAAATGCTGTACGTATTCAGTACGGTGGTAGTGTAAAACCTGAAAATGTTACTGAGTACCTGGGTCAAAGCGATATCGACGGCGCGCTCGTGGGCGGTGCCAGTCTTCAACCGGCGTCGTACATCGCGCTTGTTGAGGGGGCGAAGTAAGATGACAGCACCAAAACCGGTAGCTTTAATTATTATGGACGGATTCGGACTGCGTGACACTGTGGAAGGCAATGCGGTTGCACAGGCCAACAAACCGAATTACGACCGGTATTTAAAACAGTATCCACATACTACTTTGACGGCTTCTGGTGAAGCGGTGGGTCTGCCGGAAGGACAAATGGGTAACTCCGAAGTAGGTCACTTGAACATCGGCGCAGGCCGAATCGTATATCAAGATTTGACTCGTATTTCGAAGTCCATCCGTGAAGGCGAGTTCTTCGACAATGAAACATTGGTTAAAGCCGTGCAGCATGCGAAGAAGAACAACACTAAACTTCACTTGTACGGACTTCTGTCCGACGGTGGTGTGCATAGCCATATCAGCCATCTGTTCGCTATGCTGGATCTGGCTAAAAAAGAAGGATTAACCGAAGTGTACATTCATGCTTTCATGGATGGACGTGACGTTATGCCTGATAGCGGCGTAGGCTTTATGCAACAACTGGTCGCTAAAATTCAGGAAGTGGGCATTGGCCAAATTGCAACCGTACAAGGACGCTATTATGCAATGGACCGCGACAAACGTTGGGAACGTGTTGAGAAATCTTACCGTGCAATCGTATACGGTGAAGGTCCTCAATATACCGACCCACTCGAAGCATTGAAGGAATCGTATGAAAAATCAGTGTTCGATGAATTCGTGGAGCCAACTGTTATTGTGAAGGCTGATGGAAGCCCTGTAGGGCTGGTTGAAAGCAATGACTCTGTCGTATTCCTGAATTTCCGTCCTGACCGTGCGATTCAATTGTCTCAAGTATTTACCAATGAAGATTTCCGTGGTTTTGACCGTGGGCCACAATGGCCTAAAAATCTGCACTTTGTTTGCCTGACCTTGTTCAGTGAAACGGTTGGAGGCTTTGTTGCCTATGAACCGAAAAACCTGGACAACACGTTTGGCGAAGTGCTGGTACAAAACAACAAAAAGCAATTGCGTATTGCTGAGACAGAAAAGTATCCGCACGTTACTTTCTTTTTCAGTGGCGGACGCGATGTGGAGCTTCCTGGCGAAACTCGTATTTTGATCAACTCGCCTAAAGTGGCTACATATGATCTGCAGCCTGAAATGAGTGCGTATGAAGTAGCGGATGCTGCTGTTAAGGAAATCGAAGCCGACAAGCATGATGCGATTATCCTGAACTTTGCCAATCCGGATATGGTTGGACACTCCGGTATGCTGGAACCAACAATTAAGGCAGTAGAGACGACGGATGAATGTGTTGGACGTGTTGTAGATGCAGTTAAAGCCAAAGGCGGCGTGGTAATTATCATCGCTGACCATGGTAACGCGGATATGGAAATTGATGAGCAGGGACGTCCGTTCACAGCTCACACAACGAATCCGGTTCCGTTCATTTTGACTGACGAAAATATCGTTCTACGTGAGCATGGAATTCTGGCTGACGTAGCTCCAACGCTTCTGGATTTGATGCAACTTCCGCAACCTGCGGAAATGACAGGAAAATCTATGATTGCATCCCGCAAGTAAGCTTGATTTAATAAGTATAGGCTTGACCAATAAATTATGAATTACAAAGGAGATTAAGTACAAATGACTATTATTTCTGACGTGTACGCTCGCGAAGTCCTCGACTCCCGTGGTAACCCTACGGTTGAAGTTGAAGTATATCTGGAATCCGGTGCGATTGGTCGCGCTATCGTTCCTTCTGGTGCATCCACAGGCGCTCACGAAGCTGTAGAGCTTCGCGATAACGACAAATCCCGTTACCTGGGTAAAGGTGTTCTGCAAGCAGTTAAAAACGTGAACGAAATTATTGCTCCTGAAGTAATCGGCTTGGATGCTGTGAACCAAGTAGAAATCGATACACTGATGATCAAATTGGATGGTACTCCAAACAAAGGTAAACTGGGTGCAAATGCAATTCTGGCTGTATCCATGGCTGTCGCTCGCGCTGCTGCTGAAGCTCTGGGCTTGCCACTGTACACTTACCTGGGTGGATTCAACGCTAAACAATTGCCAGTACCAATGATGAACATCGTTAACGGTGGTGCTCATGCCGACAACAACGTTGACGTACAAGAATTCATGGTTCTGCCTGTAGGCGCTCCTACATTTAAAGAAGCTCTGCGTGTTGGCGCAGAAATCTTCCACAACCTGAAATCTGTACTGAATTCCAAAGGCTTGAACACAGCTGTTGGTGATGAAGGTGGTTTTGCTCCTAACTTCAAATCCAACGAAGAAGCTCTGTCCACTATTATCGAAGCAATCGAAAAAGCTGGTTACAAACCAGGTGTTGACGTATTCCTCGGTATGGACGTTGCCTCCACTGAGTTCTTCAAAGATGGCAAATACACTTTGGAAGGCGAAGGCAAATCCTTCACTTCTGCTGAGTTCGTTGACCTGCTTGCTTCTTGGGTTGATAAATACCCAATCATCACAATTGAAGATGGCTGCTCCGAAGATGACTGGGAAGGTTGGAAATTGCTCACTGAAAAACTGGGCAACAAAATCCAATTGGTTGGTGACGACCTGTTCGTAACTAACACCGAGCGTCTGGCTAAAGGTATCGATGAAAACATCGGTAACTCTATCCTGATCAAAGTAAACCAAATCGGTACGCTGACTGAAACATTCGATGCTATCGAATTGGCTAAACGCGCAGGATACACAGCTGTAATCTCTCACCGTTCCGGTGAATCCGAAGACAGCACAATCGCTGATATCGCTGTTGCAACAAATGCAGGCCAAATCAAAACTGGTGCTCCTTCCCGTACTGACCGTATTGCGAAGTACAACCAATTGCTCCGCATTGAGGATCAACTGGGCGAACTGGCTCAATACCATGGCCTGAAATCTTTCTACAACCTGAAAAAATAATATTGCGAAAAATGCTGACAGCGTCTTAGATCGATGATTTATGATCACGAAGTCTGACGCTCGAAGCTTTTACGCATGAATTAAACAGACCTGCTCGCTATATGCAAGCAGGTCTGTTTTTTGTTATGAATAATGTATCTATTATCTACAGAAGCTTAATGGCTAAGTGTCTTACTGTAGCTGTTGTTATCTACTGGAAGCTGTGGTAGAATAAAAATAGTGTTTTGCGTTAATTTCCGGCTATTTAAAGCATGATATGTGCATGTTTTCATAAAAGAGGCTGTGTTGTTTTGCAAAACAGATGTATAAGCTCAGGAGGTGGGATTTTTCATGGAAATCTTTTTGAAAGTGCTGCTCGTTGTATTCTCGATTGCTGTTATAGCGGTTGTTTTACTGCAAAAGGGGAAAAGCGCAGGTTTGTCCGGTGCCATCTCTGGCGGTGCTGAGCATCTGTTCGGCAAGACCAAAGCTCGCGGTATGGATTTGATTTTACAACGCGTAACTGCTGTTTTGGGTGCATGTTTTATGATCGTTTCCGTTTTGGTTGCATTTTTCGCAAAATAAGATAAGTATATACCTTAAGCCTTCGTTTCATGGGAAACGGGGGCTTTTTTGGATTTTGGACAGGCAGGGATGCCGTCGATTAAATTCGTGTATACTAGGGTATGAGTATATTAAGAGCCTTGTATCAGGAACAAGGAACATGCGGATTTATTACTGAAAATTAAAGGTCACCCGAGGTGGACAAAATTATGATAACAGAGCAACAACTACTTGATTTCATGCGCGAGACCGCATACAAGCCTATGACATACCAGGAGCTGGAGCAACATTTTGATGTTAAGGATGCAGAAGAGTTTCGTGAATTCCTTAAGCTTTTGAACGCATTGGAGGAAGACGGGAAAATTTTGCTGACCCGCACGAACCGTTATGGTGTTCCAGAAAGGATGGATTTGCAGCGCGGGCGTTTGCAGGCTCATGCCAAGGGCTTTGCTTTTTTGATTCCAGAGGACCGGGAGCACCCGGATGTATACATTCATGCTAACGACTTAAAGAGCGCAATGAATGGAGATACGGTACTGGTAAGAGTGACGTCAAAGGGACCTGCGGGTGGCCGATTAGAAGGCGAAGTTGTGCGAATCGTGAAGCGCGCAGTGCTTCAGGTAGTCGGTGTGTTTCAGAGCCACGAAGCATATGGTTTTGTTTTGCCGGATGATAAACGTATTAATCGGGACATTTTCATTCCTAAGGACAGCTTCAACGGAGCTGTGAACGGGCAAAAGGTCGTCGTACGTATTGTGAGCTATCCAGAAGGACGTGCAGCGGCGGAAGGCGAAGTGCTGGAAGTGCTGGGTCATAAGGATGATCCGGGCGTCGACATATTGTCCGTTATTCGCAAGCATCAGCTTCCAGAGGCTTTTCCGGATGAAGTGATGGCGGAAGCGGATCAGGCTCCTGATGCGATTACGGAAGAAGAAATTATACGTCAAGGACGGCGTGATTTGCGCGATAAGGTCATTGTTACCATCGACGGTGAGGATGCCAAAGACCTCGATGATGCGGTTAATGTAGAGCGCTTGCCGAATGGAAACTACCGTCTGGGCGTTCATATTGCTGACGTAGGGTATTATGTGCGTGAGAACTCCAAACTGGATCAGGAGGCATATAACCGCGGTTGTAGTGTGTATTTGGTTGACCGCGTCATTCCGATGCTTCCACATCGACTTTCAAACGGAATATGTTCATTGAATCCTCAGGTGGATCGACTGACTTTATCCTGTGAGATGGAATTCAATGAGCATATGAAGGTCGTAAAGCATGATATTTTCACCAGCGTGATTAAAACAAAGGAACGGATGACCTACACGAACGTTCGCAAAATCCTCGAAGAGGAAGATGCAGAACTGATGGAACGCTACAAGGACCTGGTTGATGTATTCCGTACGATGAAGGATTTGGCGTTGAAGCTGCGTGCAAATCGGATGCGCCGGGGTGCGGTTGATTTTGATTTTGATGAGGCCAAAGTGATTGTAGATGACGAAGGCAAAGCTGTCGATATTGTGAAAAGGGATCGTACGATAGCCGAACAAATTATCGAAGAGTTTATGCTGGCGGCCAATGAAACGGTAGCCGAACATTTTCACTGGCTTAAGGTACCGTTCTTGTACCGAATTCATGAGGACCCCGATCCAGAGAAGCTGCAAAATTTTATGGCTTTCGCAGCTAATTTTGGTCATCAGATCAAAGGTAGAGGGAATTCTATTCATCCGCGTGCACTGCAAACATTGTTGGAAGACATTCAGGGCACGAAGGAGCAAACGGTGCTTAGCACGATGATGCTGCGTTCGATGAAGCAGGCCAAGTATGATGCGGAGTCGACAGGTCATTTTGGACTAGCAGCGGAATATTACTCTCATTTTACATCGCCGATTCGTCGTTACCCTGACTTGGTGATTCACCGTGTCATTCGTGAGGTATTGGAGAATGGCGGGGCTTTGACAGATGAGCGTCAGGAATACTTGACCGCACGCATGCCAGATATTGCTCAGCAATCCTCCGAGCGTGAACGTGTGGCTGTGGATGCAGAGCGCGACACAGAGCAAATGAAAAAGGCTGAATATATGCTGGATAAAGTCGGCGAGGAATTCGAAGGAATTATCAGCAGTGTAACCAGCTTTGGGATGTTCATTGAGTTGGACAACACTGTCGAGGGTCTGACGCGTCTGAGTGCACTTACGGACGACTATTATCATTTTGACGAGCAGCATATGGCGTTAATTGGAGAACGTACCTCTAAGGTGTTCCGCATTGGGGATGAGGTTAAAGTTCGCGTCGCACGTGTGAACATGGAGGATTATACAATTGACTTCGAACTCGTCGATATGAAGCAACGGGCACGCCGTGAACGGACGGGTGGCTCGGGCCAGGGCGGAGATTTTGCACGTGGCGAGGGCCGCGGTAAAGGCAGGGGCCGAG
Source organism: Paenibacillus sp. EKM211P (assembly GCF_011066175.1). Classification (NCBI taxonomy): domain Bacteria; kingdom Bacillati; phylum Bacillota; class Bacilli; order Caryophanales; family Paenibacillaceae; genus Paenibacillus; species Paenibacillus sp. EKM211P. The sequence continues at coordinate 193,839 of NZ_JAAMNS010000006.1, read as the reverse complement.
AAGGACGTGACCGCAAGGGCGGCAAGGACAAAGCTGGTAGAGAGCGTAAAGGCGGCCGTGAGGTGGCTGGAAAGCCTAAAGAGGGCGGCAACGGAGGCATCAGCACTGCAGGTCGCGCAGGGCGTGGTGGTGGAAACGGTGTCGGAACAGGATCGACAGGCAGCTTCGGTTTTGGTAGTGGCAAGGGCGGATACAATTCCCCCGCAACGGGTGCAAGCAAGCGACGGAAGAAGACGTCTGCCAGCGGGATCTTCATTGGTGATGCAGCTACCCCAGGTAATGATGCCAGATCAGGCGGTGAAGGCGTAGCACGTCGCAAGCGGAAAAAAAAGGGCGGTAACGGCGGGAATAGCACCGCTGGGTTTGTACGGAAAAAGAAAAAGTAGGTTGGTATAACTTACTTGTTAGGAGATTGGGGCTTCCGAGAGCAGTGAATGAAGCTTACGGATGCTTAGGTATATGAGCGGTTTCTGTCTGTAGTAATGGATAGAAGCCGCTTGGTTTTAGTGTGCTATACGTGTAATGAGAAATGTAGAAGGCTTGACCTTTCTTGCTTTTACCCTCCGAAATTTGTTACAATATATTTCTAGGTAGCTCTTTGTAGCAAGAATTCTAGATTGAATCTAAGTTATTTATAAGGAGTGGTATTCATGGGTAAGAAGGCAGATGGGAAAGTGCTCGCCCAGAACAAAAAAGCTTCCCATGACTATTTTATTGAGGACACCTACGAGGCGGGCATGGTGTTAACGGGAACGGAAATTAAGTCTCTGCGGAATGGTCGCTCTAATATAAGCGATGCTTTTGCTACGATCCGTAATGGCGAAATCCATATTCACAATATGCATATCAGCCCTTTTGAACAAGGTAATCGTAACAATCCGACTGATCCGACGCGCACGCGTAAGTTGCTGCTGCATAAAGAGCAGATTCGTAAGCTTATTGGTCTCTCGAAACAGGAAGGCTACACCATCGTACCGCTCAAAATTTATGTTCGCAACGGTTATGCCAAACTGCTGCTGGGACTGGGTAGAGGTAAAAAGCAGTATGACAAGCGAGAAACGGCTGCCAAACGTGATGCACAGCGTGATATCCAACGTGCTCTGCGAGAGAAGCAAAAAATTGCAAGATAAGTTACTGCTGATTAGAATGGTACAAATTACGTGGATAAGTTACTTGTTCCTGTAATGGTGCTATTTTATCAAGCTATAATGGCTTCAATCCGTTTCGTTATGACATGTAATATGTTATACTAACGAAGTAGTAATTTTTCAATGCATCTTGATTTAACATGGTTCGAGTGTTGAATCTTAGGATTCAGCTTTTGATATTATGCACTTATGCTCCGGTATTTCCGGATTTATCCGTGGAGCCCTTTTATAATAAGGGGGCGTTTATGGATTCGACGGGGATAGTTCGAGCATGGGTAGCGGGTAGTGGGGACGCGTCCACTTCATCAACGCTAAAGCCTATTAAACGGCAAACAACAAAACAACTACGCTTTCGCAGCTTAATAACCTGTGAGCGTGCTCCTCTCCTGCATCGCCCATGTGCCGGATGTAGGGGCTAACCTATAGTGGGATACGCTGCCACATCTCCGCCTGGGGTGTGCTGAAGAAGACAATCAGGCTGACCCAACGTATAGCCGGTTACGGGGCGATACTCGGGTGACATCAAAACTGTGACTACACCCGTAGAAGCTTATGTGTCGTTATCTTCGGACAGGGGTTCGACTCCCCTCGCCTCCATTTGAGTAAGACAAGAAAGCCATCAGCCAGTGTTTCTGGTTGGTGGTTTTTTATTATCATTTATTGCTTAGAAATCAGTCATTAATCAAGCGATTCCACGCTACAATATCCACTTTTTTTACATGCGGATACGCCTCATATTTTCTAAGAAACCTTGTGTAATATTTCCCATACACAAGGTACTTCTCGATAGTACCAACGCCTCTTTAGCGATATGCTTTGAAGCAAAGGAAATAATAATTGGCTTCAATAAGTTCCCTCCTTTTGGGATTAGGTAGAACCAATGTGAATGTGATTCGCTATTTTAATATCTCTTTTCTTTTAGGGGCAAGACGGTTTTGGGGAGCTTCATGCATTCATTCGTTAGCCATGTTAATTCAAAATAACAGAATGGATGGGGCTTTCTGTAAACAAAATCTTTATTCTATCCGATACATACATAAGAATGGTTTGCTGTTAAAAATAACCTCTTAAACTCACGATTTGAATTGTGTGGTAGCTACGAACACATGTAAACACAAGGTGGCTGGCGAACGTACCTTGTGCCGCTGGGAAGGAGATATGAAAGCATTTGGACGTACTGCAAAACGGAATAGGGTATGAAAGTCTTCGCTTATACGGTCCTTTTCAACCTCAGCATATGGAACAATTGCGAATTACCAGGGCTGTTAACGATCATGCATACCTGTATGTGAGCGGCATGCTGTCGGAAGAACAGGGGGCCGCGTGTGTTGGACAGGACATGGAGCAGGAACCGATTGTTATACGTCAGTTAGATGAGCAAGGACAGTCGCTTAGACGTTTATTTCATGGGTTAATTACACGCATGTCTGTGCACTGTATACGGGGAGTATACACCTTTGAACTGGAGGCGGCCTCGCATTCCTATCAAATGGATATCAAAACGAAAAGGCGCTCCTATCAGGACATACATCGTACCTATGATGATCTGGTTACAACGATGGTTCGGAAATACATGTATGGGGATGCGATTGATACGGTAACCAGTTATGCCGTGTTAGGTGCTTTTGTTTTACAATATGAAGAAACCGACTGGGCCTTTTTAAAGCGCCTTGTCTCTCGCTTTGGCTCGGTACTTGTGCCGGAGATCACGGCTGCATCACCTAAGGTTTTCTTTGGAATGCCAGAAGGCAAGCAGTACAAGGTGGAACGAGATGTATTTTATAGGGTTCGAAAAACATTTCATGATTTAGATACAGGAAAACCAGGTGAACGTGCTGGCGCGTATGTCACCTATACGATTGAAAATCTGCAATACTATGCGCTGGGTGACTTGATTACGTTACCCGTCGGACAAGGCAAAGAGCTAGTTGTTGTGAGGGCAGTGACAGAGTTAAGGGACGGTTTACTCCAAACTCGTTATGATCTCCAAGCCGAACGGGATATTCACTATACTCGGTATGAAAATGATCAAGCCATTGGGATTTCACTCACGGGAACGGTATTGAAAGTACAACAGGATTTCGTACAACTTCAACTGGAAATTGATCCGAAGCAAGACCCAGCTAAAGCCTGTTGGTTTCCCGTAGCCACCCGTTATGTGGCGGAAGAACATAGCGGCTGGTACGACATGCCTGAAGTTGGGGAACAAGTGGAATTGTATCTGCCTACACACTGTGAACAGGAAGCCTATGTGACTGATTCCTTGCGACAGCATCGCCACGCCAATGGACGGCCAGATGTGAAGGCATGGAAACACGTACAAGGTAGCGGCATCGAAATGTCTGAGCAGGAGCTGACCCTGTCCACTTCCGATGGGTTTTCGATTACGCTACATGAGGATACAGGCATCACCGTCAACAGTCCGGGGAATGTACAGATTCAGGGCGGTCATGTAAAGCTGGATGCAGGTCAGGAACTATCACTGGAAGCTGGAACCGCAATATACTTAAAAGGCGGAGCCAGCAGTATGGTGCTAGATCGTGAGACGGACACGAAAGCTCCAGTGATTTATCAGGAAGGTACGGTGAAAGCTCCGGTTTTCGTAGCTGACCTCCCTCCTGTACCCGAGCCTCCATTGATGAATATTAAGGCGTATGAGGCCGCACAATCTAAAGCAGCCAACGCTTCTTCCAGCAGTGCAACTTCTACTCCTACGGCAAAGGTTACAAGTCCAGCGGCGCTTCAACAGGCCAACGCTTTGCTAGGTACGGTATCCAAGCTATTAGGCTCCATTCCAGTAGTCGGGAAAGTGGCCAATGTGATGTTGAATACGTCGGGTGGACTAGCAGGTAAAGTGGTGGCAACGGTTTTACAAGCAACCGCAGCGATTCCTGTTCGCAGCAAAGGAACGCTTACCCTGGGAGCGTCTAAAGAAGTAGGGGTACATCCGTTAAAACATTTGGCAGGTCTGGCGCTTCAAGGATTGATTAGTCAGTATGAGCATGAGCAAGCGAAACAAGCCTATTATAGCAAGTGGATTTTAGGCAAAGTATATACGAGTGCACGTCATATAGCACATTCCGGTGGCCCATTAGAGCTGGTTCAAAGCCTGCTGAAAGAGTCTAATGCCATGGTTCATGCGTATCAGCAGATTCCGGTAGATCTTAGACAACGCTGGAGAGCAAATTATGACAGCTATATGGCTCAACAAGCAAAGCCAAAGCAAGAAGAGGAATCTCAGTCATGGTGGGAACAAGCATTAGAGAAGCAAGGTGAGGCTGAATTACTGAACGCACAACTACGGTTAGAAGGAGCCCGGATTAGCAGTGAAATGGCATGGGATGCTACTCAAGGAGCATACCAAGCTGGTTTAAGAAGTGTATCACATGGTAAACATCATATTGACTACAACCCAAAACATCCGATTGCAGGTAAAACAGGTGAAGTGATAGGAGACGTGTTCAGCACTATAGCCGGGGTTGGAGAGATGATGATTGGTACGGGGGGAGAGGTTGGCGGCTTTCTCCTTGATGGATCGGTCGTATTATCTCCGGCTGGTGTGTTGGTGAACGTTGCATCTGCTGGTATGATATATCATGGAGGTGTGATGTCCTACCATGGGGCGTCGAATACAGGAGGAGATTCTGCGGAACTCTGGAAAATGATTAAGGAGAAAAATCAAGGCTCAACATCGCCGTCTAAACCGGCTGGTACAAAATCCGGTAAGACTGAGGGACCTTTAACACCGAAGAAACCGAGCAATGAGGCGGTTAAAGCTCCTCCTCCTGCTACGAAGCCCAAACGTCCACGTGAACCCAAAGATACTTATAGTCGTCCTTCTAAGTTTCGGAAGGGAGTTAGGGAAGAAACCTGGGAAAATGCTAAAGATGTTGATGGTAAAGTAAAAGATCCACTAACAGGTGATACTCTTGATCCTAAAGAGCCATGGGATATGGGGCACAAACCTGGCTATGAGTTTAGGAAGCATAAGCAAAGTGCTCAAGAACGTGGTATTACAAGAAAACAATTTTTAGATGAGCATAATAATCCAGATCATTATCGTCCAGAAAGTCCAAGTTCTAATAGGAGTCATAAGGATGAAGATCATTCGGATGAGTATAAAGGACCTTAAAATCTTAGGGGGACGGAACTAATTGAAAACGAATGCGGAACTTTATATGAATAAGCTTGAGGGAATATTTGGTCAGGAGGACGTTATAAGAAAAGTAGAGCCTTCAGATGGAAGTACGCCTATACATGTGTTTTTTTACTATGATTTGCCTGAGGAAGGTATGCTAACAGCGGTGACGTATGGTTTATCTGATGGTGAATTTATAGGCTGGAAGAACGCGAAACCAGAACTAATCATAAGTCTAGAAACGCAAGATGAAAGTTGGGGGCTGGCTGCTGCCTATTTTGCTGCTGAATTTAGGGGAGTAAAGGCATTCTCTTATGCAGATTTGTTTTCTTTAGATGAACCCATATCACAAGAGTCTGATATGACAGGTTATTTTATTTTTGCCTCTGCAATACTAGAAAAAGAGGACGCGGTGATTGAACTGCCCGATAAGACAATACATTTAGTTGGGATGTACCCTTTGTACAAAGAGGAATTTGATCTAATGAAAAGAATAGGGATCAAAGATTTTTGGCATAACAAGGATTATGATATATACAGTGTTAATAGGGTTAATCTAGCAAAGGCGAATATTTAAAAGCCCTTAAAGGTGGAGAAGGGCCCTCTAGGTCCAGAATAATTTTATGACTGTCTTCGAATCGGACTACGTTTTGAGATGGCCGAAAGCAAAAACAGGGTGTACCTCTTTTCTCTTGTTGCAGAGGGTGCTTAGTAATGAAAAACATACTGTTTTAGAAAAATATATTGATGACAGATTAATTTCATTTCTGTTCGATAAAGTTAAAAGTTTATATGGTGTGCTCCATTAAATTAGAAAAATAGCGACGGTACCGATGTTGGCGTAGAGTGACGCTTTTGTCGGTATCGTCGCTTTTTGAGGTTCAAAGGGGATGATTATTTGTCTTTAAAGAGAAAACGGATCCTCGGCAAGCTGATTGACCAACGAAAGAAACTGGCGACTTCTCCGTCATGCAAATCAAGAGTGTCAGACAATTCTCTTTCACAATTATTTTTGGTCAAGACAGATTCTAGTTATTTATGCTTAACACTACCTTTTTTATAGGTATAATATACCTAAGAGGTGGTCAATTTGAAAAAAATTGAATTATGACTAAATAACTATTTAATTTGAAAGGATGATAAGGATTGACCGAAGCAATAGAATTTTATGTAAGCCTTTTAGATGATAAAATTTCTAATGAGATTCTTAGCGATTTCAAAGAAGTTGTGCCGGGTTTTACAAAACAGGCACCATTGAAATTAAAAAGAAATTATATTATTCAAATATTTAAACGTCAGACGCCTAAGACACGAAAGAAAACGATTGATCCATTTTTTTACCATATAAACAATAGACACCAACTAAGCGATTTATCAAGTGTAACATCAAATGAAGAATTTTTAGCGCGTGTATCCTCTGAGAATATACCTGACTATTTGAAAGTTGCATTGACTTTAAAATATGATATGAAGCTTTTTGAAGAAATTATGCCAGTGTTGAAAAAAAGACTGGATAATAATGAATGTTTATTTGATTTTACTTATGAAGTTAAAGATGAGGAAGAAGCAACTAAGAAATTAAGACAAGATCTCTACTTGGATGAGGAGCAAAAAGATAACCTTTTTAAAATTGCTATATCACTACTTCCCGATGAACAAATAAAAAAAAATAAGGCAGAGCTCGATAAAGTGGGAGGTATGTCACTTACAGATTTCTATACTTCTTATTGGAAATCTCAGGATGATGGGATATTGTCATTGGCGTATGCTGTTGAAAATGAACAGTTAGACTATTCCTTAAAATATGGATTGGTCACCGACTTTATATACAAATGTGCTAAAAAAGGACAAAAAGAAGTAGATAAGTTAGAGAAAATGAAAAGCTATAAAGTAAAGGTCGAGGAGCTAGAGGATTCAGTAAGTGTACTAAAAGAAAAACTTAAAATTACAGAAGAGCGCAATAAGGAGATTACCATTACTAAGAAACAGGTTCTGAGTCTTCAAGAGCAAGTAAACAAAGTGCAATTTACAGTCGCTGAGAAAGAAACAGAAATTGAGAGATTAAATAGTCTTGGAAATTCAAAATTAGAGGAACAGAAGTTACTATATGATTCTAAACTCCAAAAAAAGGACCAAGAAATTCTTGAACTCCAACGCAAGTTAGATAGTTGGAAAGTTGAACCAACAGAGAAAATAAATGATTTCTGTGTAATATATGAATCTTCAGATGTGTCTTTAGTACAGAGTTTATTTCCAGAAATAATTTTTGTAGCTTCCAAGGAGTGGTCAAAACAAAGAGGTGACCTTGTGAAAAATGGACTTACTCGTATATATATTCAACAGAATGGTATTTCATCAAAGAGGTTATTTGCTATACAAGAAAAAGCGGGACTTCATTATTCTACCTTCATAATGCATGATCACAAGTCTTTGATTGAACTTATATCTTTGTGGAAAAGAGGAGAAAATCCAAATGTTTAGATTAGATAAAGAAGAAAAAAGTCGCTTTAAAAATACATCCAATTGCCTCATGCTTGGTAAACTGGCAAGTAAAGATGAATTGTACTATTCAACTGATGATCCAATTATGCCTTTTGGTCAATCCAGTAATCCACAATTTTTTGTTAAACCTCTATCACCAGAACCAGTTCCTTTACTTGAATTAAATAGTATGTTTATAGAGAGGAATCTTAACCCGCTATATATTGGTTTAACTGATAATAATTTACGATTCCCGCGCAACTTTTACCCGGCAGGTTATATGTATACATATGATCTTGATAAGCGCATTGATTCATTAAACAGAAGATTGGAAAATAAATTAATTGTATTCCGACCGCAGATCAATTATTCGAAGGCATTGGATGGTTATTCAGAAAAAATATTTAAAAATATTGAAATATTAAATATAGACGATGGTTATAGAGATGGTGCAGAATATGCCTCAGTTCCAAAGTTGGGAATGAGTATAAGCTCATGGGATTCATCTCTTCAGTCAGGAAAAGCGCTTCGATTTCAGGATTTTTATTATCATAGTGAAGGTCCAAAGTATGTTATTTGTGGGGAATACCTCTATAAACTTAATGGCGATTGGAACGCATCTGATGATCATGGATGGGTTTATGAATCATCATTTGATAGTACGGTAGAAAGGGTGAAAATTGATCCAGATGCTATTTCGGATTATCAAATTTATGGAAGTGATAATCTAGTTTTTCTTGATCTAAAATATTTGCAAGAAGCCGAATCTTCCTTTGTTCGTGTTGCAGTTGAAGACAAGGAACGAGTGGACTCGAAACACGATATGTCATCTAAAACACATCATCTGCACGAGGAAAAAAATGGTAGTGATCAAGATGAGATTGATTATGACAATCTAGAAATACAATTTATCGAACATCTAACAACTCTTGGAGAATCTAAAAGATTGTTTTATGATCTTGATGATCTAATAAATTTCCATGTGAGTGTAAAAACCAATCCGATAACCGTACTTGCAGGTATGTCTGGAACAGGTAAATCCCAACTTGCTCTGCTTTATGCGGAGGCAATGGGGCTTAAACAAGATAAAGACACACTTTTAGTATTACCAATCAGTCCAAGCTATACGGAACCGAGTGATCTGTTGGGGTATCTTAATGCTTCCACAGGGCTCTATGTTCCATCGGATACTGGCTTTGTAGAATTTTTAAAACATGCTAAAGATGACCCCGAACAGATGCATATGGTTGTTTTTGATGAAATGAATTTAAGCCAAGTTGAACATTGGTTTGCCCCATTCATTAGTATCTTAGAACTACCAGAAAATCAGGAGAGAAGATTGAGATTATATAACAAAGATATGGCAACTTGTCATAATCGTTCTGATTACCCTGATTCCATTGAAATTGGTGATAACATTGTATTTATTGGAACTGCAAATATAGATGAAACTACTAAGAACTTCTCGGATCGCTTTTTGGATCGAGCCAATATTGTAACATTGAGAAAATTGTCTTTTAGCTACCTAGCAGAACGTGAACCTGTTGAACCTACTAAGCCTCTTATTTCGTTTGGAGCGAAGGATGTATTTACAAAATGGCGTAGTGAGAATCATGCAATAGGTGCCTTTAGCTTAGACGAGCTGAAATTTTTTGATCAGCTTCATGAAACAATACAACAATATGACAATCAAAAGGGAGTTTCCCATCGAGTTATTCGCAAAATGGGCGAATATCTAAACTCCATACCTTTAAATTCGTCAGGCAAACCTTATCTTGACCGGAAAATTGTAATTGATCTTCAGATTAAACAACGTATATTAACAAAAATTCGTGGTTCATCCGATCAATTTCAGGATCTAATCGGTACGGCAAGTGAAACCCAAGGGGACGTTCAGCAGAGTGAATTATTTACTCTCTTCATTAGCGAGCAAGCGAGGGAAATAAGCGACTTTGAGTTCACACTTGCCGAGATACACCGCAAGGCTCGGGAGATGAGAATTCATGACTATGCATCCTAGAGTATTTATTGGATACCGATATAGTTATGAAAACTGGAAGGAAGGTGAACTCCAGTTAACTAAGGTTGAAGAAAATGATTTATCTCCTACTGTAGAGGTAAACGAGTATCAGGCAATTAGAATTCGATTTGAATCAACTGATTCATTAGATAGACTCTACGTTGATCGTTTTGACAGTGATGAATTATTAGAACTCTCTCCTTCTAAGACGGAGGAGCTTGTACAGGCTAATGATACTGATAATATGCCAGCGCCCGGACACTATATGGTGAGATTAGAGACAAAACAGGGGACTTATCAGGGAATGTATACTATTAAAGGTAGCAACTTTGATGAGGATCGTTTTTTCTATCTTCGGAAGTATTTGGAGCAAAAGATTGCAGGATTATCCTATGATATTGTGACTCGTAGGTTTGGGGTATACGTGGATGAAAATCAGTCATCAGCGCATGTGCTAAATATTTATCAGCATATTCAATCAAAACTTCGTAGATTAAAACATGCTTTGGGATTGATAATAGAGGCACCTTCTGAACATATTGTACAGCAGTACCACCTTCGTTCAGTGTCTAAAAAGCCTGACTTAAAAAGTCAAAGGTGGCTTGCTACAAAGGGCGGGCAAAAAAACATTAATTTATATCGTCCTGAAAATTTCTATGAGAAACATGCTGTTATAACTCCTGACGTTCCTGAGAATCAATGGCTTAAATGGTTTCTTGTTTTTTTGAAGCGCAACATTAAAAATTTAGAATACAGCTATCGAAAACGATTAGAGTCGCAAAAAACCAGAATCAAGTCTGCTCAAGAAAAACTTGAACAAGTAGATTTTAGCCTATCTAATTATGATCAGAAAGGAATGCAGTATGGGAGTCAAACCGTTGTGAGACAACTGCGGAAGGAGCGTGAAGGGATAAAAAGGACATTACAACAGGAAGAAGCAAATGGGGAAAAAATACAGAATGAATTACAACAGATATTACGTATAGTTAGTATGTTCTCTAGGTACCTCGAGAATGGTTGGTTAAAAGATGTAAAGTATATGCCAGTTTTTAAGCGTCCGCCTCTTTTAGTGCTTAGGGATCAACGGTACTCAGTATTGTATCGTTTATACAAAGATATTCATACTGATATGAAGAGGAATCCTTCTAATCGTCAAAGTACCTATCCTTTTAAACGATCATCTGTCTTAATGGAAGTCTATTCAACATGTTTGGTCATTGATGTTTTAAAAGAGTTAGAGTTTGATTGGGATTCGGGCTGGCTTGCTGACCATTATCAAGAACAATATGTGGGTGAGCTTTTAACAGGTGAAAGAATGATCTTCAGAAAAAATGAATATCGTTTAGAGCTTATATATGACCAGGAGATACCAAAACGTTTGAATGAGGATGAGTTTGGATTTATAGCAAATAATCATAGCAGACCTGACCTTCGATTGGATTTATATAATACTGATGGTAAACTTATCAAATCACTAATCATTGAAGTAAAGTATCGAAAATACAGATATTTATGGAATGCTCGGCTCAATCGAGAAACAGATGATTTTATTCAAATCAGCGATTATAATCGAATCCTATATCGTTGTCCTATTGAAAGAAATCGTAGTAACAAGATAGATAAAGTTATTACGTTGTATCCTAAGCAAACAAACGGAACTGCATACGAACATAAATACGATAAAACTGTCACATTTATTCAAATAGAACCGATTGATCCTAACTCAGGTGAAGTTTCTTTTGGATATGGGTACCTTAAGAAAGAAATAGGAGAATTTATTGAGAAAAATATTCTGTTGAGTAATAGAGATATACTTGGCGGTAGTTTAACAGTAAAATGACGCTTTTGGTGAAGGTCCTTATTAAATTAATGTAAATGAAGAGGGCAGATAGGGGAATAAGGACGGTACAGACTGATGCAATACAAAATCATGATAAAGGTTAAGTAAACTTTTTCTGTTTGTTGTTTTGAAACGGAGTCAACAAAAAGCACGAAGCCCATGCATTATCTGCATCGGTAAATGCTAGATGAATAGTAGAGGAGTTTTAAGCATGGTGAAAACAGTGAATAATACACCTATTTCTATTTTATTATCATTTCTAAAATCAGTTAAAGAGTATAAGAAAAGTAAAAATGGTACGATTTATTTAGGTGAAAAGGGGGTTACAGTTAAATCAGCTTTTTGTATAATATTGGAAATAAAAGAAAATGATCTGTTTGGTACTTTAAGTGGATACTTGTCATTAATCGACTTAGTAAAGAAACAAGTGGAAACTAATTTTAAAAATAAGGATAGATATATTACTCAATTAGATGAAATACAAAGAGCCTTTATTGCTGTCGGTTTAGATAATGATATAACGAAATTTCAACACTACATTACTGATGTTATTATAAATACTCTCGAATTATGTTCTGATGGTCTTGAAGAAAAAGAAGAGATTATTACCGTGTCAAAAGAGCAATTAGAAGATATTGAAACCCAAATAGCTGATTTGAGTAAACAATTAGAGGAATCTGCGTTACCTAAAAAGCTGATAGCTGTCCTTCTTCATAAATTAGATGATATTGAGGCTGCCGTTCAACGTTATAAGCGTTGGGGAATCAATGAATTTGAGAAAGTCTATGACTCATTATTAGGTGGACTGTATAAAAGTAGAGAAAGTATTGACTTGGAGAAGAATAAAGGCGTTTTACAAAAAATCGATACTTTTATGAAAACATTATTAGGATTTACTAGTGATGGTGGGGAAATAGTTGAAAATGCTATTGAAATAACAGAAAAGGTTACTGACTTCTTGAAGTAAGTTTAATAGCAAGATACTTCCCCAAACATCCTTAGCATCATGCGGCGGCGAATTGTGGATTTGCAAAGCCACGGTTCGACTCCATTTAAAAAACCCGCTCATAGAGCGGGTTTTTGCTTTTTAATGGGTTTGAATGTGGACCCAAGTGTAACTTTAACTCTACAAACTCCGATTATCCAAACCATTTGATAAAATCATTTTTATTATGGGAGCAGCCTTTCCAAGTCATAATAACTGCTTTTATTCTGAGCAAGGAAGGATTCAATTCGATCCATTGTCCGTTCCCATATCAATCCCCTTTTCCATATTAATTTCAGAAATATACATTGAAAATAACGCATGCTATGGTTCTTTCTGTAAACAAAATCTCTATTCTGGCCGATACATACATAAGATGGGTTATTGTTAAATATGCCCTTTTGCTTTTATATTTTGAATGAAACTCTCATCTTTTTAAGAAGAAGGGACTAACCCTATGAGCTATATGGACGAGCATATTTTAAGTCTCAAAAATAGGCTTAATTATGATGTTGCATCTAATAACGTAAATACGAGTCTTTCTCAAACTGCTATATCTGATCAGGATCAATCCGTGTCTGGAAAAAGTATGGTGTTGCGGTTAGGTGATGAGTTCATTGCGTTGGAATGGAGAATGATTTTGGACGGGCAATTGGAAGTAAGCGCGCCGAAATCTTTTAGCTTGATGCCACTGGAGCAGGCCCAATTTAAGTATCCTTCGGAATATCGTCCAGAGGTCATTTATACCTCGGAGGATGGAACGGTGAATATCACCTTTAATCGGACAGAGTCCACTTTGGCAGACGAGGAACTTTCTGAGTTTGTGGAACAAATGGCGGACACTTTGCGAGCTGTACAACCGATCCGTAACTGGTTGGGCACTCAAGTGATCGTAAATCATTGCGGTCTGTCCATTGGAGTGATCCGTTTTGTTGCTGCAGGCGTGGATACGAATTTGTACAACGAAATCCTGCTGTTCACCCATGCAGGACAGGTGATGATGGGGACGTTTAACTGTACGGAATCGGACATGGAGGTATGGATACCTGTAGCGGAAAACACAGTGCAGTCGCTTCATGCAGTTTCATTGCCCTTACAAACTACGCTTGAGAAAGGAGCGGATTCGCTATGAGTCTGGGCTACGATAATATCCAAATCCAGCCTTACGAGCTGGTTGAGCTGGAGCAGCTTACCCTCACGAAGAAAATCAACGAGCATACTCGGCTCTATTTTACAGGGATCATCCCGGAAGAGATGCAAGACAGCTATGTGGAAACGACGGAAAAGAACACGGTGATTGAGGTAAGCCAGCAGAATGAATTGGGTGAAAGTAAGCCGCTATTCAGCGGGATTGCGCTATCGGTCGAAGTGAAGGTTGTGCGGGATGTGTACTATCTGGAGGTAGAGGCGATATCCCATACTTATCGGATGGATATTCAGCAACGCACCCGTTCTTTTCAATATACCAAAATGACGATTCCTCAGATGCTGGAGCAGATTGGTAAGGATTATGAAGGGTTGGATGTGATTGATGGAGCGACAGGTGGAGAGCCCATTGGACGGATTGCCATTCAGTATCAGGAAACGGATTGGGCTTTTTTAAGACGCATGGCTTCCCGCTATCATACGAGTCTGATGCCTGTGGCGCGTTTTGACAGTCCTAAATTTTATTTTGGCATTGAAGACAGCCCTGCACAGACCGTGCTAGATCATACCCGTTATACGGTACGCAAGCAGATGCTGCCTTTTCGCTACTTTCAGGAAAATGAGCAGGCGAAGGTGAACGAAAATGATTTTATTTTTTATGAGGTGGAGACAGACGAGGTGCTGGATCTGGGCGCTCAGTTGACCTTTCAGGGACACAGTTTGTATGTCATTGAGGCTTATACGGAGATGAGGCAAGGGCTGTTGCGGCATCAATATGTGCTTGCCTCGTACAAAGGCTTACGGCAGAAAGGCTATTATCAGGAAAAGCTGGCGGGTGCTTCATTAGGCGGGGTGGTCGTAGACGTACGTCAGGATCAGGTACGTATCCATCTAGATTGCGACAAGAAGCAGGCGGTCGATCAAGCGCATTGGTTCAATTATTCGACGGTGTATAGCGGCGGGGGACATACAGGCTGGTACGTAATGCCGGAGAAAGGGGACCCGGTTTCACTCTATTTTCCGGGCAGCCGTGAAGAGGATGGGGTAGCAGGCAGTGCAGTCCGACGTGCAGACAGAGGAAGCGGGCATAACAAGTTTTCCAATCCGCAGATGAAAATATGGCGAACACCTCATGGAAAAGAAATTCGTTTGGGACCGGATGAACTGGTCGTGACGGGTAAAGATGGTGCTATTTTTATCAAGCTGGACGATAAGGAAGGCATTCATATTATGAGCAATAAAAAGGTAAGTATCTCGGCGGGTGGTAATCTGAGCTTGTCGGCTGGGAAAACGATGAATTTGTCGGCAGGCAGCGAGCTGCGTATGGATTGCAATGGCAGTCATATTCAATTGAGTGGATCAGCGGATATGAAGGGCAGTGAAGTGAAGTCGAATTAGGCTGTAGGGCAGCGGACGAATGACATCAGCCTGTAGATATGAGTTTATGAAGAGCTTTGGGTGGTGGTTGAGTACAAATGGAGAAGCCTATGGATGAGTTAGAACCGCAATGGCAAGCCATTTTGAATCAGGCGTGGTTTCTCATCCGCAGAGACTGGGCACTGAAGTTCAAGGGGACACAGGAGCAACGGATTCAGGCCTGTGTCGAAGAGTTTCGGGGATATTGCCAGCACATTCGGCAAGAGCAGCTTCAAGGAAGAAAAGGAAAGATCGGTTATATCACGTACTCTATGCTGCGTACCACGTGGCTGGAAGAACGACCTGCTTATTTCGTAGAGGCTTCTGATGTTTTATGGATGCTTGATCCGCAGCCGATCCGATTTGAATGGGATACAAGCTGGACATATTCCTACTGGACCGATTTGCAGCGACAATTGCGAGGGGAGGTAGAGAAGCAGCATGTTTCTCTATCGGAGCTTGAATGGGAGCAGATAATGTTGGAGGCAGCAGTACACATTCATGCGCTCGTTGTGAATGCTTTGCGTTTGGCGATGAAACAGGCGGTGTGCTTGCCGGAGTTTCAAGAGCTGGAGCGAGATGAGACGTTCGAGATTCGTGTGGGGGAATATATGGATCATAGTGTGTCGGTATATCGAGAAGATCGCAGAGCCATGGAGGCAAATGAAATCCAGTCGTGGTTGGAGGAAAGAGAAGAACATGCGTACAGCTATCAGGCGTTGACCCAAGTTGAACTATCGGATGGGGATTACAGCCTGTTGGATTTCCGTTATACAGCCTTTCGCCAAATCAGAATGGAACACAGCCGTCTGCATGGTTGTATCCTGGTAGGAACGGTGTGGCAGGAAAGTCAGCTAAATGGAATCGATTTGACATACAGCGTACTTCATGGAGCCAATTTTAGCGGATGCTCGTTGAAAGAGGCCATATTGGATGTCGTTATAGGTAACGCCGGATATGGATCAGATGCTTCACTAGATTGGGAGGCATTGGGTTTTGCTGGCGTAGATTTCACAGGGGCGAGCTTGCAGGGGGCCCGTTTTCAAGATGCACAGTTGCGGGGAGCCATATTTCAAGAGGCGTTACTACAAAAAGCGTCCTTGGACGGGGCAGACCTCACGGATGCCTGCTTTGTTGGAGCAGATGTGACAGGTGCATCCTTTAAAGGGGCTTGCCTGATCGGGACTGATTTTACGGGTGCAAACGTACAAGGAGTCATTTTTACCGATGAACAGCGTAGAGGAGCCATTGGTTTGGAGTGGTCTACACAGGTCAGGGATGCTGCTAGCAAAAGGGGGTGGTTGCACTGAGATATTTTCGACTGATGGTAGACGAGCGGGTAAAGCATCGGGTGGAGCCTGCTGCGCTGTCTCCTTTGCAAGTAGAAGATATCCTGACGGAGGCCGAGGGACAGCAACAGCAGGATGAACCTCTTTTTTTGGCTGTACATACCGATCCACGAACAGTGTACCCGGATTTTTTGGAATTTCCCCTACCACTGGTGTCCGATCGGATGAAAGTATTATTGGAGAAATATATGCCGGAACTGAAGTGGAAAGCAGCCATCCTTACCGATTTCCAGCAGGCCAGACAGGAGGTATACTGGGTGCTTCGTCCGCCGATGGTGGACTGTTTGTCCGCACAAACGGAATGGTACCTCAATGGTACGTTGAAGCGTTTGCTACTGAGACAGGGGGAGATAGAGCCTCCTGTTTTTCGGATTGAGGGACTGATCGAACCTTATATCTATATCCATTTGGCTGTGGCAGAAAGCCTGCTGCGCCGATCTTTTACAGGTATTCGAGTGCAAAGAGTTGAGATAGAAGCACTAAGGAGGATGGGGTAAGTGGGAGAAGCCCAGGTGAGACCGGGAACGGGTGCAAAAAAAAGCTATGTCGTGGCAGGAGCGATCTTAAGTTGTAGTTATGGCACACAACCTACCCGTTTGAAGAGACCTTTTAGCCATGGAGTCTACGTAAAAAACAAAGCACAAATGAACATTGGAGATTACGTTCCAGGAGTGAACATTCAGTCTTTTGGAAATTGCTCCAGTCCCTTAAATCCAGCTGTGCAGGCTAGTGAGATGGTAGACATCTATGGCGTGAAGAAGGCTCCGTGTGTTCCAGTCCTGACCATGCCGTGGCTGAATGGGAAAAGTGATGTGAAGATCGAAGGACAGCCGGCTTTGACACAAAACTGTACCCATCAATGTCTGTATTGTGGTCATATTCAAATTGAAAATGATGGACAGGAGCTGGACTAAGGGTCTGTTTCAAAGCTGTTAGGTTTCGAATTGTATTCGGGACGTGTATACAGTTGAACTGAAGGCTGCTTCGCATTCGTATCAGATGGATATCCAGATAAAGAAGCGATCTTATCAGGATATCCGTCTTACCTACGACGGTCTGGTCACTGCGATGGTACGTTTAAAATACAAGTAATATCAGTATGGAGATGGCCTTGATATTATGGGGGTGAGAAGGTACTCAAGAGTTCATCATCTTCTTCTCTTTGTAATAAAGTATTGACAAGAATAAAAATGTATTATATCTTTATATCAAGATAAATAAATTAAAGATAAAGACAAACAGAAAATTTTGCATAGGGAGGTATACACATGATTGCGATTTTAGAAAGAATTAATCAGTTGGCAAACAAAGCAAAAGAAGTTGGGTTAACTGAAATTGAAAAAACGGAGCAAATGGATCTTCGCAAGGAATACCTTCAAATCTTCCGGGGCTCTGTACAAAGCATTCTCTTGAACGCTACGATTTATGATCCAAATGGTGATGATGTAACTCCTGAAAAACTTAGAAGAGAGCAGGCTAAAATCGTTAAACCATGAATTTAGCTTTGCCAAATATCTCTAATTTAAAAATCTTTAAATAATAAATATAATATGGAGCGTGATTTTATGTTGGCGAGTGGATTGTTGTTGATACGTTTGGTAGTAGGATTGCTATTTGTGGGGCACGGGGCTCAGAAGCTTTTTGGCTGGTTTGGTGGTTATGGTCCAAAAGGTACCAGTGGTTGGATGGAATCAATCGGGATCAAGCCCGGAGTACTGATGGCCGTGGCCGCTGGATTGATGGAATTGCTGGGAGGAGCTCTATTTGCTGTAGGACTGCTTACTCCACTGGCAGCATTGTTGATTACGATGACGATGCTTGGAGCGATTGTCAAAGTACATGGTCAAAACGGGATCTGGGCCACCGCTAATGGCTATGAATATCCGCTGGTTCTTATTGCTGTCGTAGTCGGTATTGCGTTGATAGGCGCAGGTCCATATTCCATTGATGCAATACTTCATTAATACATGAACCTAAGTCATTAAAAATTACCAATGATAAAAATAAGGATTTCTACAATTAAAAGGAGGATTTTATATGTCACTTCAAACTGCAGGTATTCATCATATTACAGCTTTTGCTGGTAATCCGCAGGCAAATGTCGATTTCTATGCAGGTATTCTTGGACTTCGGTTAGTGAAGAAAACGATCAACTTCGATGCTCCTGAGGTTTACCACTTGTATTTTGGTAACGAGGCAGGAAGTCCTGGAACGATCATTACTTTTTTCCCGGCACCAGGAACTCCCAAAGGGCGAGTCGGAGGCGGTCAGGTGGGCATAACCTCGTATGTGGTACCGCCAGGTTCACTTGATTTTTGGCAGCACCGTTTGCAAAGCTTTGGTATTGAAGTTACGAAAACAAGCCGTTTTAATGAACAATATCTTCAATTCGAGGATAATGAGGGCCTACGTCTTGAGCTTGTTGAACGTGCGGAAGGAGCGAACAGTACTTGGTCTTACGATGGCATTTCGGCTGACAACGCCATTAAAGGGTTCGGAGGCGCCGTACTATTTAGCGTCAATCCACAGAAAACGATGGATGCATTGGAGAGTATACTCGGATTTACGAAAATCGACGAAGATGCCGAATATGCTCGTTATCAATCTGCAGGAGAAATCGGTAATATCGTGGATGTTCCGCTTGCCAAGATGGGTTTAGGCTTTGGTGGAGCAGGCACAGTGCATCACATTGCATGGCGCGCAAAAGATTTCGAGCAACATGAAGACTGGAGAAGCACAGTTCAGCATTATGGGTATCAGCCGACTCCCATCATCGACCGCCAATATTTTAATGCGATATATTTCAGAGAAGCGGGCGGCATACTATTTGAAATTGCTACAGATCCACCGGGCTTTGCTAACGATGAACCTGCGGAATCTTTGGGGCAGAAATTAATGCTACCAGAGTGGTATGAACCGCAGCGGGCTCAGATCGAGGCAAACCTGCATCCTATTGAAGTGAGAACATTAACAGAAAAGCAAAAGTAAATGAAATGGCTGCTGTTTTGCATCCAGATGAAGTCACATATATCCACAATCTCATTCGATTGTGGATTTTTCATTCGATGAATTACCTCCTGAAAATGAAATCTTCCGCAATTAACCTATATTTATGATTTGACTAATCTAATATACGACATTATCTATCCAAGACAGAACCTGCTTCCAGGTATATATCTCATGACCTTCCGCCCTCTTGTTATTACACCAGCTTTTCAGACTTTACTAACATTTCTCGTAACACATGAGCGACTCGGCTTTTCCGGTTCTCAGCTTTCCTTTGTATCGCTCGTAATGATTGTTGGTATGCTGGGGTGTTGTTGTGATAATAAAACTGCTTGGCAGCAATGCGTAGTGTCCTTCTCAACAACATAGCCGATGAACGTGTTAACCTGGAACGGAGTCCCCTGCGCAATACTCGCAGCGTATTTTTGTAGGTCTCAAAATCCTCGGATGGAGGAATCAGAGCAAATAAATTTAACGAGGAGTCATTGAACCCGTAAGTTTCATACATGATTCTTAAATTTTCCGTATTTAAAACGTTACCTCTAAGATGGGTTGGATGCTCCTGATGATACCCGACCACCTCTTTGATGCAATAAAAAGGGATTTTTAAGCGATGCAGTCTATAGCCAAGATCCCAGTCTTCCAGTCCATACAGTACAAACCGTTCATTGAAACCTCCAATACGAATTAAGTGGTTGCGTCTGATGGCCACACAACGAGTTACTAGCATCATCCAGGGAGCTACGTCCGTTGAGGCAAATTGTTTCTGCGTATTGGGAGGAACCCTTGTGGGACTAACGACTTTAGACAGTGCGCCCGTTTGATGAAGGATATCTTCTGGCGTTATGACCGGGGTAATTTCATTCGCTGTTTCAAAGTCAGGATTCCATAAGCCGGATTGTGTAAGTATGCTCCGACAATGTTCTTTTTCTTCCACAGAAAAATCAGGGTGATAGTGGGTAAATGCATCGTCCCACGAGTGCGGAATGCCTGAAAACACAGATTTGGGATACTTGCGGTGATAACGGCTCACGGTTTTAATGAAATGAGGCAGCACCAAAAAGTCAGCGTCACAGAAAATGATGTATAGCCCTTTTGCTCGGCGCAGTCCCAAATTTCGAACGGCAGATCGACCGCGTTGTTCAGGGTGTGACACATAGATAAGAGGATAGGATGCTTTGAAGCCTTCGACCATTTCTTTCGTTCCGTCTGTAGAACCATCATCAGCTACAATGACTTCGAATAGTTGCTTCGGGTAGGTTTGTGATTCAAATGAAGCGAGTGTGAGCAACAGCTGCTGGGCGCGATTATAGGTTGGAATGATGACGCTGTAGCGGATAGCCAATGTGATCTCCCCCCACCATTCTAATTAGAGAACCTTTGAACGAGATAAATAATAACAATGTATTCAAGGATTTTAGCCTGGTCTAGTCAAACAACCCACAAAGTTCGAAACAGGCTTGCTCCTATGCGGATGTTAATGTGGAAGTGCTGTATTTTTTGCTGATTTGCAGATATGTTTCAGTGGTGTGATGTATATGTCATGGTAGCATTATGCATAAGGATGTAAAGTAGAAGGGACACAAACAAACATGAGATGAAATGGGCATGTTTATGGTAAACTATATGGAGTTATAGAAGACCTGAAAGAGGAGTACTATATGACACAATTTGTCTATAAGCAAATTATTGACGATCTTAAAATGAAAATTTTCGCTGGAAAGTTTGCAGATATGAGATTGCCAGATGAACGTAGTCTTAGTGAGACTTACCAGGTTAGTCGTAGTTCCATTAAACGTGCTCTGACTAAAATGGAGAGTGTCGGAATTATTTTCAAAAAACAAGGTTCCGGGACATTTATTAATCCCTTATACATAAGAAATGAATCTATCTTTAACTACGAGGGCTCTAATCTAGGAGTTACTGATAATTTTCAAATGCATGGCAAAAAGCCAAAAATCAAAGTATTGAGTTTTGAGGTCATTCCACCGACAGAAGAACTACAGCGCGATTTGTTCTTGGACACTCATGATTTTGTTTATAAAATCGTTCGGTTACGTCTGTTTGATGATGATCCATTTATGATCGAAACGGGCTATATCCCCATTAAAATTGTCCAGGATTTAAATCAGACGATTATTGAGGGTTCCATTTTTAATTATTTGGAGGACTCGCGGAACCTGGCCGTCACCAAATCCTTTTTATCTATTTTTGCAGAACCGTCTGAAGAGAATGATCAAAAGCTGCTGCAATTGAAAGAAAATGAACCCGTAGGCATTATGGAGGGTGTTTTCTTTTTGGATAACGGTACCCCATTTGAATTTTCGCATATGCGATTTCACTACAAATATTTGAAATTTAATACCTTTGTATCGGTACACTAATGAAAAGACTGGAGAATTCTCCGGTCTTTTTTTTATAGTTTTGAAAAAGAATTAGAGTCTGCAAACTCTTCATTTATCACAAATTTTATTGGTTTATCCTTCTATATATTTTAATGTAAGAGCTTTTTTACTGTCTTTTTAATTTATATTTCATAGTATGTTCAAAATTTCACAAAATTGGACCGTATCACTTGTGAAAAAGGTTGAATTAATTCAGCGTAGCGTTATGATGTACATGTAGATGAAATTTCCGGAAATAAATTACAAACAAAATTACTAGGGAGTGGACACCATGGCTTTATCACCCGTGTTAGAAGATTACTCGTCTAAAACATATTTGGAAAAACTTGATGCATACTGGCGTGCAACGAACTACATTTCAGTAGGTCAGCTTTATTTAAAAGACAATCCTTTGTTGAGAGAACCTTTGAAAGATTCGGATGTAAAGGTTAAGCCTATTGGACACTGGGGCACGATTCCAGGCCAAAACTTTATTTATGCTCATCTTAATCGTGTTATTAATAAATATGATTTGAACATGCTTTACATTGAAGGCCCTGGTCACGGCGGCCAAGTGATGGTTTCAAATTCATATCTTGATGGAAGCTACACCGAAATTTATCCGCAAATCACGCAGGATATCCCAGGTATGAAGAAACTGTTCAAACAATTTTCATTCCCTGGCGGTATTGCTTCACACGCTGCGCCTGAAACCCCTGGATCTATCCATGAAGGTGGGGAGCTGGGCTATTCCCTTTCTCATGGTGTAGGTGCTATTCTAGATAATCCGAATCTGATCTCGGCTGTTGTTATTGGGGATGGTGAAGCTGAAACGGGTCCATTGGCCGCTTCGTGGTTCTCTAACCGATTTATCAATCCAATCACGGATGGCGCAGTGCTGCCGATCTTACATTTAAATGGCTTCAAAATTAGTAACCCAACGATTATGTCTCGCCAATCAAAAGAAGAGTTAACCTCGTTCTTTAAAGGTTTGGGTTGGGAACCATTCTTTGTTGAAGGTGAAGATCCTGATCACATGCACCCAGAAATGGCGAAAGTATTGGATACTGCCATCGAAAAGATTGAAGCTATTCAAAAGAATGCGCGTGAAAATAATGACCTTACTCGTCCGGCGTGGCCAGTGCTTATCTTCCGTTCACCTAAAGGCTGGACAGGTCCAAAGGAATGGGATGGCGTGCCGAATACAAATTCGTTCCGTGCCCATCAGGTTCCAATTCCGGTCGATCAAAAAAATATGCAGCACGCGCCTGCTTTATTAGAATGGCTGAATAGCTATAGACCAGAGGAATTGTTTGACGAAAACGGTCGGTTAAAAGCAGAGATTGCTAAAATTTTGCCTACTGGCGATAAACGAATGGGAATGAACCCTGTTGCGAATGCAGGTAACCTTATTAAAGACTTGAAATTGCCTGATTTCCGTAACTATGCGTTGGATAACTCCACGCCTGGTAAAGTGATTGCGCAAGATATGTCTGTGTTAGGTAAATACGTTAAAGATGTGGTTGTTTTAAATGAAGAGAATCGTAATTTCAGAATCTTCGGGCCTGATGAAACGATGTCTAATCGCTTGGCTCCTGTTTTTGAAGTAACCAAACGCCAATGGATGGATCAAATTATTGAGCCTAATGATGAATTCTTGTCATCGTATGGTCGTGTCATTGATTCCCAATTATCTGAACACCAAGCTGAAGGATTGCTGGAAGGTTACGTGTTAACAGGTCGTCATGGTTTCTTTGCAAGTTACGAAGCCTTCCTGCGTGTGGTTGACTCGATGATCACTCAACACTTCAAATGGCTGCGTAAAGCAACGGATCAAGGATGGCGTGCAGATATCCCATCATTGAATGTTGTAGCAACTTCAACGGTCTTCCAACAGGATCATAACGGGTATACACACCAAGATCCAGGCTTGTTGGGTCATTTGGCTGATAAGAAACCAGAATTTATTCGTGAGTATCTGCCAGCTGACGCCAACTCTCTTTTAGCTGTTTTTGACACTATTTTAAATGACCGTCAAAAGATCAATTTGGTTGTTTCGTCCAAACACCCACGTCCACAATGGTTCTCTGCTGATGAAGCAAAAGAATTGGTAGACAAAGGGTTGAAGATTATTGACTGGGCAAGTACAGATCAAGGCGGAGAGCCTGATATTGTCATCGCTTCTGCTGGTACAGAGCCAACGATTGAAAGCTTAGCTGCGATCTCGATTTTGCATAAAAAACTGCCTGACTTGAAGATTCGCTACATCAACGTAGTAGACTTACTGAAGCTGAGAAGCCAAAAGTTAGATCCTCGTGGATTATCTGACGCTGAGTTTGATCAATTTTTCACAAAGGACAAGCCAGTCGTATTCGCTTTCCATGGTTACGAAGGTCTGATCAAAGATCTGTTCTTTGACCGTCATAACCATAATCTGCATGTACATGGTTACCGTGAAAATGGCGATATTACGACACCATTTGATATGCGTGTATTGAATCAAATGGACCGTTTTGACTTGGTGAAGGAAGCTGTTCTAAGCTTACCTAACGCTGGAAAGTACGCAAATATTGCGGATGAAATGGATGCAATAGTTAAGAAACATCATCAGTTTATTCGTGAAGAAGGTATTGACTTGCCAGAGGTAGAGAACTGGGTATGGGAAGGCCTGAAATAAAAAAGTATAGTACATTTCAGCTTTGTGTTGGACAACCAAGCAGTCAAGTATGAGCTGGAATATATGATTTGGTAGTAGTATAGATGTGCCTGACCCCTTGAATTCAAGTATGATTTCAACGGGGATCAGGCACTTTTTGATGTAGCACACTGAGAATTTAATAGGGAAGTCACGAGCAAGTGGGTAATAAGTATATGGGAACCGAATGGTTCACTGTATTTTGTCTGAATATTGAAGAGGTGTTATGGTATAAGAGAATAGGAGAGAAGGCTGTTAATATGAACCATCAAATTCCAGAGAAGGTATTAAATGATGGCACTAAGGTGCCTGCCATTGGATTTGGAACTGCTGGGTTGAAGGGTGCAGATGGAGTAAAAGTGATAACCAGCGCGATTGATGCGGGTTACCGTCTGATTGACACAGCTTTTAACTATGAAAATGAGGGCGCTGTCGGGAAAGCTGTCCAGCAGAGTTCAGTACCGAGAGAAGAATTGTTGATTTGCTCCAAACTTCCAGGTCGTCGACATGCGTATCAGGAAGCCATTGTCACGATCGAAGAGTCACTATATAGAGGCGGTTTGGACTATTATGATCTGTATTTGATCCATTGGCCGAATCCCAAAATTGATCGGTATGTTGAAGCCTGGCAGGCATTGATTGAGGCGAAGAAGCGGGGCTATATTCGTTCGATTGGAGTCTGCAATTTCCTGCCTGAGCATACTGAACGATTGATTCGGGTAACAGGTATCGCGCCGAGCATCAATCAGGTTGAACTGCATCCATTATTTAATCAGGAGCATCAGCGTACCAAAGATGCTGAACAGGGCATTGTGACGGAATCGTGGAGCCCTTTGGGTCGCGGTCACAGCATGATGGAGAACGAGGAGATTGGGAAAATTGCCGCTGCTCATGGCAAAACCGCGACACAAGCGATTTTACGTTGGCATATTCAACTGGGAGCGATCCCAATTCCTAAGGCTTCTTCTGAAAAACATCAGACGGAAAATCTGGACATTTTTGATTTTGAGTTGTCACCAGAGGAAATGAACGTGATTTCAGCGCTTAGCAGGGAAGATGGACGGCTATGGGACCAGGACCCCAATTTCTATGAAGAACTGTAATCTACAATGAATTCGAAGGGTTCAAAAATCTGTAGAGGGTTTTTGAACCCTTTGCTTTTTAGTAATAGCGGAAAGGATGCGATAGGCCTGAGTATAGCTATGATGAATGATGAACATTTTTAACCGGATTTGATGTATGATATGGGGGAATGTAGTCCTTTCGAAGGAGGTCATTATGGGGATTTTATCAAGGTTTAAGGATATTATGAAGGTAAATATCAGCGCCTTATTGGATAAGGCAAGCGATCCGGAGAAGACCATTGATGATTATACGCGGAACTTGAACAGTGATCTGGGCAAGGTGAAAGCGGAAACAGCCTCGGTACTAGCTGATGAGAAAAGAGCGAAAAGAGCACTGGATGAATGTAGAGCTGAGATCAAAAAGCTCCAGCATTATGCAAGTAAGTCTGTGGAAGCTGGCAATGAAGATGAGGCTCGAAAGTTTCTGGAACGTAAAATCTTGCAGGCAGAGAAACTGGAATCGTTACAGACCTCTTATGAATTAGCTTCGGCAAACGCCGTACATATGAAACAAATGCAGGAGAAATTGGTATCCGACATAGGGCGGCTGGAAGTGCGGCGTGCCGAACTTAAAGGGAAGCTGGCAGTCGCCAAAGCACAGCAAGCCTTGAATGCTATGGGCGACCATGATTCTGTATTCGAAGCCTTGGAAGAGAAGGCAAACAAGGCATATGATGAAGCGATGGCGATAGCTGAGCTCCGGGGAGAGACGAAGGACGACCTGGGTGCGTTATTCACGCAATATGAGAAGAGTACCAATGCAGAAGATGAGCTGGCTGCAATCAAGCAGAAAATCAATTCCAAAGAATCATAATAGTTTCTACATGAAGAGGTGAGCAGATGCCGGTTATCGAATACAAATGCCCCAACTGCGGCAGCGGCATGGTCTTTGACAGTGAGACAGGAATGTTATCTTGCCATAGCTGCGGAAGAGAGGACAACATCGATACGATTCCTGATCCTCTGACCAATCGTGTTTTTTCAGAAGATGAGGCCCATGAGTATCATTGCAATAACTGTGGAGCAGTGATTATGACCGAAGTGGAGACGAGTGCAACGGTGTGCAGCTTTTGTGGTTCTGCCGTGGTACTGGGTGATCGACTGACCGGGAAGCTAGCTCCGGCGCAGGTTATTCCTTTTTCGATCAGCAAGGAAGAAGCCATAGCTGCGTTCAAAAAATGGTGCAAGAATGGACGTCTCACACCGAACCGATTCAAGATAGCCGACCGAATCAAGGGAATAACCGGTATGTACGTCCCCTTCTGGTTATATGAATTACATAATCAAATTGAGGTTCAAGGTGAAGGTAACCAAGTGAGAACCTATACGAGCGGAGATTACGAATATACAGAAACGAAGCATTTTGATGTATATCGGAAAATCCGTTTGAATTACGTGAAGGTTCCGATTGATGCTGCGGAGAAAATGAATGACGAGCTGATGGATAAATTGGAGCCTTTTCCTTATGATCAGCTCAAACCTTTTAAAACGCCATATTTAGCGGGCTATATTGCGGAAAAGTATAGTTATAACGAAGAGGAGCTTTTCCCGCGCGTGAAAGACAAAGTGAAGGAATATATTGATGCTTATATTCAGTCCACGGTGTCAGAGTATACGTCTGTGAGTTACACGGAAAAGCAAATTGATACTACATTAAAACAAGCGGATTATGTCCTGCTCCCAGTATGGGTCATCCACTATGACTACAATCAATTGGAGCATACGTTTGCGATGAACGGTCAGACGGGCAAAGTAGTTGGTAAGCCTCCGATTAGCAAGTTCAAAGTGACAGCTTGGTTTGCAGGCATTTTCGGCATAACTCTCTTTTCATTAAGGTTCATAACTTGGCTAATAATGGGGGGAGAATTCTATTGAAAAAATATAGAGCGATTGTGGCTGTTTTGTTGTTCTTTGCTGTTTTTCTAGCGGTTCCTATGGAAATGAAGGGCGAAGCAGCAACGACAGAGATGAAGCCATTGATTTTTGACGAGGCGGGTCTACTTAATCAGGAAGAGTATGATGTGTTGAACTCTATGGCTAATCAATACGGTGCCGAGAGAGAGACAGACATTATTATTTATACGACCAACAATCCCGACAATATGGATGTTATGAAAATGACACAGGATTTTTATGATGATCATGGTCCGGGTTATGACAGGGCTCATGGAAATGCAGTCATTTTAACGATGGATATGAGGAATAGAGAGGTGTACTTGGCCGGATTTTATAAGGCAGAACGGTATCTGGATGACGACAGGCTTACGAAAATCCGCCATGAAATTACCCCGGATCTGACAAACGGCAACTATGGACTTGCCTTTCAAAAGTATATTCTCGGTGCGCACAAATATTTGGCCATTCGCCCAGGAGTGAATCCAGACAGTATATTTTTCAAAGGCTGGCTTCACTTGGCGATTGCGCTGGGATTGGCGTCTATTATTGTAGGTAAGATGGTTTCGAGTTCCGGCGGTCGGGTTACGGTAAATCGGCAGACCTACGAGGATGCAAGCACGTCAGGGGTTCTTGCACATCAAGATCTGTACACTCACACCACGACAACGAAGCGGAAGATTGAAAAGAGCAGTAGCAGCAGCTCATCAGGCGGAGGGGGCGGAACCACCAGCGGCGGTCATTCGCATAGCGGCAGCAGAGGATCATTTTAACGGAAGGGATGGATACAGCACATGGGATTCTTCAGAAATCAATTTGCAAATGTAGTAGAATGGGAAGAATTTAGGGATGATATGATTTTTTGGAAATGGAGCAATCGTGAAATTAAAAAAGGCAGTAAATTAATCATCCGCTCCGGTCAGGACGCGATTTTTGTTAATAACGGCAAGATCGAGGGTATCTTTGAGAATGAAGGGTCATATAACATGGACTCGGATATTATTCCATTTCTATCGACATTAAAAGGGTTCAAGTTCGGTTTTAACAGCGGCATGCGTGTGGAGGTCTTGTTCGTTAATACGAAGGAGTTTACGGTCAAATGGGGAACACAAAATCCGGTTTTGATTCCGACCCCCCAATTGCCAGGCGGGATGCCGATTCGGGCCAACGGTACGTTTAATTTTAAAGTAAATGATTATGTTACGCTTATTGATAAGATTGCCGGGGTAAAGGACAGTTATCTTGTAGAGGACGTTAAAATACGCATTACTTCGGTGTTGGATCAGTTATTGATGAAGTGGATCAGCAGAGAAGGCAAGGATATGTTTAATCTACAGGCAAATGCTTCTGATATTTCGAAGGGCATTCAAGAAGACCTGGATATACAAGTGATGGACAACGGTATGACGATTACAGGCTTTCATGTGATGAGCTTCAATTATCCTCAAGAAATCCAAGATATGATTACGAAGACGGCTTCTCATGAAATGATCGGTAATCTGCAAAAGTACCAACAAGTGACGATGACCGACGGTATGGCATCGGGGAATATAAAAGGTGGCGGTGCTGCGTCGGATATGGCGAGTATGATGATGGGCATGAATATAGCCAATGAAATGATGAAAAATTTGAATCCAAGTCAGCAGCCTCAGGCTGAGACTCAGCCTGCACCCGATGCCCCCACTCCTTCTGGCGACGGTAAAAGGCCAAATTTTTGTCCGAATTGTGGTACAAAAAACGAGGGAGCTAACTTTTGTCCGAATTGTGGACATAAATTGAACGGATAGCTTTGTAAACCAAACAGCAGTTGTTGCAGAGTATTCTCTGTGATAACTGCTTTTTTATTGTAGTTTGTTCAAGCATTTTCTTTATAAATCTGATTTATTGGATTGAAAAAAGTACACAGGATAAGGTACTATAGCTATATAATATGTATTTATATTAACTAATTAGGTATTACATTAATAAACTATAGGTATAGGAGCCACAAAGATGACCAAATTCCAAGATCAAATCATTGCGCGGTACAAGTTTGATGATGCAGAGAACGTCGGCAAGGATAGCTCCGGACAAGGTAATGACGGGATTGCTTCAGGCACAGCAGCACCTACGATCTCCCATGCTACCGGAAGAGCGGCTTTGGCACTTGAGGGAGGACCCAACGGAACATCTTATATTCAGCTCCCTTCCGATCTATTTAAAGATGTAAGCGATAACACCGGTGTTACAGTGACGGCTTGGGTAAACTTCGGCAGATTCACGGATATGTGGGAACGTGTTTTTGACTTTGGTAAAGCGCATACTGGGCCTTATATGTTTATGACACGGAATCTGCGCGGAACTCTTTTCACTGAGGTAGATTTGTCCGTAGACCCAGGAAGAGGCTTTGTCAGGGATGAGTGGATGCACATCGCCCTGTCTGTCATCGGCACAAAAGGCGGTACATTAAGCAGTGCGGGACCGGTGGTATATGTTAATGGTGAAGTGGCAGCAGACGGTTCCATTAGCCAAACCTCCAGTGGTAACTATGCTAAGCTGCGCAAATGGTTCGAAACATTTGCAGATACGACCAACTATAGTAACAATTTTATCGGTCATTCCCAACATGCAGCTGATGTAGACTTCGCTGGCTCGGTTTCGGACTTCCGAATTTATAAAGCAGGTTTGACGGCGGATGAAATTATTGAGGTCATGTGCGATTCATTGACAGATGAAGAGATCGTGAAGCTTGCCCGCGATAAGTATTTATCATTTCCGACGACAATTATAACCAAAGACATAGCTCTGCCAACGGTTCTGATGGGTGGAAGAGTAGAAGTGACCTGGAAATCCAGCCAGCCTAGCATACTCTCTGACCAAGGTCAGGTTCAGGCGATTACTTCCGCACAGGGAGTCACCGTTACGGCTCTCTTGACCAGAGGTTCAAGCAGGATAGAAGAAAGCTTTGAAGTATCCGTTCTTCCAGAACAGTTGCCTCCATACACGCTGACCATTCATGGGAATAAAGAAGTTGTGGATGTCAGCGAAGTGATGTACGGCTTGTTCTACGAAGATATCAATAACGCGGCAGATGGTGGGATTTATGCAGAACTCGTGCAAAATCGTTCTTTTGAATCCTTTGAGTTTGATACGTATTCCCATGCTTCTGGTGAATGTGGCTGCTCTACAGGACGGAACCGTAATCCACTGTTCGCCTGGTCTGGTGATACGGACAAGATGGCTCCACAGCATAGCGGTGGATTAAATGAGTTTTTGGGCGCAAAAGACAAGGATGTGAACTCTTATTATGTGACGGTAGCGGATGGGGCAACGATTCGGAACAAAGGCTTTTCTGATTCTAACCAGAATTGTGCCATGTCCATCCGGGAGCGTGCCAAGTATGAGTTCACCATCTGGGCGAAGGCCGATTCTGCGGGTACAATCACACTGCAACTGCAAGACTCGAAGGAGAAGGCCATCAGTGATTCGGTAACCGTACAGGTGGAAGGTGGCAACACGTGGAAAAAGTACGGCGTCGATTCCAAGCTGGTGCTGACAGGTACAGCTACGGTTCTGGGACAGCTGGCGCTTACATTTGAAGGCGACATTTCCATTGATATGGTTTCCTTATTCCCACAAGATGTATGGGGGGCGGGAGAGGAAGAGCAATCCCCATCCGCACACGCCAACTATCAGGGTAATCCGAACTACCGATTGAGAAAAGATCTGGTGAACGCACTGGTCGGCATGCATCCGAAGTTTTTGCGTTTTCCAGGGGGATGTATTTCCGAAGGATCGTTTATATGGGAAAACGTATATGACTGGAAGGAATCCATTGGGGATATCGAGCTGCGCAAGGAAAACTTTAATGTATGGGGCTATATGATGACCATGGGTCTTGGTTATATGGAATACTTCCAGTTGGCAGAAGACCTCAATGCAGCTCCGCTTCCAGTTATGGCCTGCGGTGTGCTCTGCCAAGCCCGTTCAGATTATGCTCATCCGGCTGGCGGCGCATTAAGAGAATACTATATCAAGAATTTTACGGATCTGATCGACTTTGCGATCAGCGTTGATTTTGAACACAATGAATGGGCCGCCATGCGTAAAAAAATGGGCCATGAAGCACCGTTCGATCTGCGTTATCTGGGCGTGGGGAACGAAAACTGGGGCACAGAGTTCTTCGCCAACTTTGAAGTGTTCAAGACATCGATTGATGAGTACATGGAGAAAAACTACCCAGGATATGAGCTGCACATTATCTCCACGGTTGGCGCTCAAGCAGACGACGATGCCTATCAACAGGGCTGGAAGTTCCTGAGCGGTAATATGGAGGGCTCTGCCAAGGTTGCTTTTGCGGACGGTAACCAGGTGACGGAAGAAACTGTAACCTGGTATGAGAAGCAAAAAGACTATATGGACACCATTGCCGATGAGCACTATTACCGTTCTAATGAGTATCTGTTGAATAATGTGGACCGCTATAATTATTACTATAGAGCTTATAACGCTGATGGCAGTGTCAACTGGAAAGAAACGTCGAAGGTGTTTGTTGGGGAGTATGCCTCGACAGATAAAAATACATTGGCAGGCGCAGTCGCAGAAGCAGCAGTGATGACGGGCTTCGAAAATAATGCTGATGTCGTCCGGTTGGCTGCCTATGCGCCGCTGTTTAACAAAGTCCTGACGGACGGAACGTACAGATGGACACCGGATTGTATCTGGTTCGATGACGAAACTGTATGGTTTACACCAAACTATTATGTGCAGCAAATGTATGCCCAATATTTGGGCAATAAAGTATTGGCCACTTCGTTCTCTACTTACAAAAACGGCCAGCCAATTGACCTCATTCCTCAGGGTGGAATTGAGATCGCGACAGGTAACGCCGAGGTTGTGGTTAAGCGTGTGACTGTTACTTCGAATAAGGACGGCAGTGTGCTGCTGGATCAAGATTTTACCAACGAATTGAATCCAGCCTGGAAAGTTATTCCTGGCTCCGTGGGATATACGGTGGAGGAAGGCAAGGGGCTTGTCCTCAAAGCCCAAGATAGCGGTCTGAACGGCCTGTACATCTTGAACGACAGCTGGAACAACTATAAGGTAGAGGTCGTTGCTTCCCGCATTTCCGGCACGGACGGTTTTTATGTGGGCGCTGGTCTCACGGATATTACCGCTGAGAAAAAGAACGTCATCGAATACGCGATTGGCTATGGCGGCAATGCTACCGGCGTGAAGGTTTACAAGCAAGGCATAGAAGGCTATACCATGGGTGACTACTCTTCCAGTACAGCTGCGGGCAACTTGAGAGCAGCCAGCTATGAAGAACTGGCCGATAATACCGACTACACCATCACGATGAACTATGGGGGAGAAACGGGCAGCAACCTGATTTGCTCCTACACGGACGGCAAGACAACCAGCAAAGTGCTGGATTACAAGCTGGAGGCTTATAACAGAGACGTGTTTCATTCGGTGACCCGAGATGCTGAACATGTATATGTGAAGCTTGTGAATGCCGACAACGTAGATAAGGCAACGCAGCTGAATCTACAAGATTTGAATGTTGAGTCCAGCGCCAAGCTGATTACACTAACCGGCGATTCCTCGCTTGTTCATGTACCTAACGTGAATAAGAAAAATGATGAAAAGGTAGTGCCTACCGAACAGCAGGTCACACTTCATACAGATTCTGTCCTCTTACAATTACCGGCTAATTCGGTAAATGTACTGGTACTGGATCTTAAAGCGTAGGGTACGAGATAGTTAGGGTAAGGATGTTGGAACCTTTTCTCGCTTAAAAACAAAAAGGGGTGTCCCAAGAGCCGCTTTATGGCTTTTAGGACACCCCTTTTTTCTATGGATCAAGTCAGAACGTTGTTGTCTCGATTTCCCTGACGGGCATTACTTCGTGCTTCTGTTTACCAATTCACGCGGATTGGTGCCATCGTCTATCGTTAGCGGGGTAGGAGCACCTGTAGCAATTCGTTCCCAAGGTACCATTTTAAAGTTCTGATTTAACTTCTTGCCGTTTTGGAGATTTTCGTCATCTTGTGCAACGAAGATACCATGAGGGAAATTCTTGCCTAATCCATAGCCAAGAACATCAATACCGTCTGTGACAGACGTACCATCTACGGTAGGGCTGTCGCCGATCGTGAAGTTGCTAATATAGGCATTGTCACCTTGTCGTTCATAGATCGCATAGCTGCTGTTGCCTTGACTGGAGGCCATCAGGTACCCCTTGCCGTCCTTGCCATAATACAATGTGAGTCCCTCTATGTCATCGTGAAGTCTGCGTCCATCTGCAATATCAACACGTTGCAGCGGCTTGGATGAACCGTCTGGCTCGGCGCTATATTTCCAAATGGCGTAATCCTCTTCAGCAATGTACAGCGTACCATATTCATCATCGGCGACCATGCCCTCGGATTGCGTAGCCAGCTTAAACTGGCGGACAAGCTTGCCGGCAATTTTGCCGTTTCCGTTGTCAGTCAACTCATATTGCTCGAATTCGCCCTCTTTGCCCAAAACGAGCGCGTAGAACTTATCTGTCTTGAGGCTATGGTATAA
The DNA here is from genome assembly GCF_011066175.1 of Paenibacillus sp. EKM211P. NCBI lineage: Bacteria > Bacillati > Bacillota > Bacilli > Caryophanales > Paenibacillaceae > Paenibacillus > Paenibacillus sp. EKM211P. The sequence goes on along the minus strand of NZ_JAAMNS010000006.1, from coordinate 159,662 downwards.
ACTAAATCCATATACTTCTTTCATGGTTGCTTTAATAGGTTTGCCAACCACGTTGGTCAATGTTCCTGATTCACCATCAATGGCAAAGATATCGATCGTATTGTTGGTTCGATTGGTTGCGCCTGCAATGTCGATCTTTTTACCGCCCAGTGTAAAACCGTAACGAAGATCCACGTTGTTCATTTTTCCGACTTTGATGTTCTGCAGTTGCTTGCCATCCAGATCATAGACTAAAATTCCGCCGCCTTTATTGGTAGCTAGAATTCTGCTCTTCTCCGGATCAACCGGATTGAGCCAGATCGCAGGGTCATCAGCTGCATCTTCTCCATCCTCCACGGCTTCTGTTTCGACAGAGGGGGTCACTTTATAGGTGGGAACTGCGTCTTTAGGATCTGCATATTTGCTATTTTCTGCTTCAAGCGCAGTAATCACTTTTGTAGGAAGATATACATTTCCATTGATTATTTTAATTTCACGGTCTGCTTTTCCGGTTTGGCCGGCTAGACGATATTGCTTCTCACCGACTGTAAAAGTTCCCACAATGCCATTTTTCAGCTTGACCAACACTGAATGGTCATCACTATCCCATGTAATAGTTGCCCCCAATTTATCTGCTTGTGTTCGTAGTGGTGCATACCCAGATGGTTGAGTGTCTGCCGCATGGATCAGGTCTGGTGATACCAGAATCCCTGTTAACATGGTTAATAATGCTAGTTTAGTTGACTTCATATGTATGCCCCTTTTCTGATGTAAAAATGATATAACCGACTCAGTATAAAGCGACAATATCAAAAGAATACAATCGAAATGTAAAAGAGACGTAAACATTCAATTGGTGGCTGGCTTCCAGTATTGCTGTCTGTAATTTTTTGGCGACATTCCGAATCTTTCCTTGAAGCACTTTGAAAAATAGCTGGCTTGGGAGAATCCTGTTTCCTCCGTAATTTGTTGGATGGACCAGTCGGTTTGCAGCAAAAGACTGCGTCCCTGATCCAGACGGTAGTCCATTAAATACTCAAGTGGTGTGCGCTGAAAGGTGGCCTTCATGCATCTAGCAAGATAATTTTGATGTACGTGAAAATGCGCCTCCAGGTCTTTATTAGTAATCGCATTTCTGTAGTTTTGTTTTAAGAAAATTTCGATCTGTTCAGCTAACTTGGAGGAACTGCTTTTATAATTCTCATCATATTCCAAACTCTGAAAAATATTCACAAATGTTTGTTGAGTCTCCCATAGAGCCAGCTTTCGGGTTTTTAGAGTAGAGGCTAGTAAATAGTCCAATTTGGAGAACAGCTCATGGGGATTAATTAATTTCTGATATTTGGGTAGATGGATGGTGGTATGTTCTGAGTGAAAATGCAGTTCAGGAATGGGGGTGCTAGGGATAATAAAATTCGGCGAGGATTGGGCACACCACATACTGTTGGTTTGAAAATGAAACCAGTAAAAGGAGGTTTGTTCTGTACATGCCTCTATGGGGAAATGGTGCTTGTCCGGCTCAAGAATGAGAGCATGATTTTCAGTTATCTTCCACGATTCATCTTCCTCACCGATGTGCAGTAGTCCTTCTTTAATGATAATTACGTCAAAATAACCCAAGTTATAGCGATTCGGATGCCAGTCCCCTTTTTGATATGTAGTAAAATTTCCCTCTATGAAATAGGGCAATGGAGGGACAAGGAAAGATAGAAAGTCTGTTTTGCTCATAGAAGTCAGCTCCTTTGTGTGTGAAATCGTATAAGTTTTAGTTAAAGATCGCGATTTTTTTTATAAATTCAGGTTGATAAAATAAGGACTGTAGCAAGGGGCGCTCAGGTTAGCCTGTTCGATATTATCATTACTTTATCCTTATTTTTTCAAAAATGAAAGCGTTCTATTTCCAGGAAGGGATGTTTATTCAATGAAAACGGCAAAGCCAGTGAAGCATGTCATCGTCGATGATTCATTTTGGAAAAAGTATAAGCAGGTTGTGGCGGAAGAGGTCATTCCTTATCAGTGGAAAGCACTAAATGATGAATTACCAGATACAGAACCCAGTCATGCGATTGAGAACTTTAGAATTGCGGCCGGTGAATCCAGTGGGGAGTATTATGGAACCGTTTTCCAAGACAGTGATCTTGCCAAATGGCTGGAGACGGTCGCTTTTAGCTTAAGGGATCATCCAAATTCTGCGCTTGAAAAGCGGGCCGATGAAGTCATTGATCTGTTGGGAAGAGCTCAAGCTGAGGATGGATATCTGAATACGTATTATCTGCTCAAGGAACCCGATAATCGCTGGACGAATCTAAGAGATAATCATGAGCTGTATTGTGCCGGGCACTTTATAGAAGCGGCTGTTGCTTATTATGAAACGACAGGTAAGACGAAATTTCTTCACATTATGGAGAAATACGTAGACCTGATTCAGCAGACTTTTGGTACAGAAGAAGGGAAACGGAAAGGCTATCCGGGCCATGAAGAAATTGAACTGGCCTTGATCAAATTATACGACGTAACGGCTAAGGATCAATATCTTAAATTAGCGCAATATTTTATCGAACAGCGGGGACAGCATCCAATTTATTTTGTGGAGGAGCAAGAAAAGAGAAAGCATATTCAAACAGAGCCCACCTGGAATGATGATAACAACATTAATTTTGGCCTTGGCTTTGAATATCAGCAGGCACACCAACCTGTGCGGGAGCAAAAAGAGGCGGTCGGCCATGCGGTAAGAGCAGTGTATTTGTATATTGCGCTGGCGGATCTGGCCGCAAAAACGGGAGATGCTTCCCTTTTACAAGCATGTGAAACGCTGTGGGATAATGTCACGAACCACAAAATGTACATTACCGCGGGAATCGGGTCTACGGTGAACGCGGAAGCGTTCACTTGCCATCATGATCTTCCCAATGACAGCATGTACTGCGAAACTTGCGCCTCTGTAGGGCTGGCCTTCTGGGCTAACCGCATGCTGCGCTTAGCGCCGGACCGGAAATATGCCGATGTTTTGGAGCGCGCCTTATACAACGGAACGATCAGCGGAATGGATCTGGATGGGAAACGGTTTTTCTACGTGAACCCGCTGGAAGTCAATCCTTTTCAAAAATCGAGAAAAGATCAGGAACATGTAAAAACAGAGCGGCAAAAATGGTTCTTCTGCGCCTGCTGTCCACCCAATTTGGCGCGAATGATTGCATCGGTGGAGGACAATATGTACACCCAGACCGAGGACACATTGTATACGCATCTGTATATTGCCAGCAAGGTGAACATGACTTTATCTGGTCAAGAGGTTGAAATTATACAAACTCATCATTATCCGTGGGATGCGGATCTTGCTCTTTCGATCCATGTAACAGAGCCAACTGCATTTAAGTGGGCACTGCGAATTCCAGGGTGGTGCAAGCAGGCAGAGGTCAAGGTAAATGGGGAAGCTATCTCCATAGACCATCTGGAAAAAGGCTATGTCGAGATTCAGCGTACTTGGAAGGACGGCGATGTGGTCACTTTGCATTTGGCTATGCCGGTCGAGCGCATTCGGAGCAACCCGCTTGTCTCCATGAACCAGCAGCAAATTGCTCTCCAACGCGGCCCAGTCGTGTACTGTCTGGAAGAAGCGGATAATGGGGCGAACCTGGCAGGGCTAAGATTACCAAAGGATAGTCCTATTACAGAAGAGTTTAGCGAAAATCTGCTAGGTGGCATTGTAAAGCTGACCATAGAGGGACATCGGGTAAAAAGTTCGAATGCATTATACAGCTCGGAGCCCCCTGAACTTGTTCCTCAACAAATTACCGCTATTCCTTACTACGCCTGGTGTAATCGGGCCAAAGGGGAAATGCGTGTATGGGTTTATGAATCATAATTCATTCGCATGGGGAGAGGAAAGATCATGAGTACGAGAATTGTGAGTACGGAACCACCTGAAAAAGCAACCAGTACCGTTCCTTTTCATCGTAAAATCAGCTATTCGTTAACAGATACGGCTGGCAATCTACTATACTGTGTCATTTCCAGTTATCTATTATATTTTTATACAGATGTATTCGGTCTTTCTATCGGGATTGCCGGGACATTACTATTTATCACCCGTTTTATCGATGCCATTGATGCCCCGATCTGGGGCATCCTGATTGACCGGACCAAATCGAAATACGGTCAGAGCAGACCTTATTTTCTATGGCTAGCTGTTCCGTTTGCCGTGTTCATGGTCCTTACGTTTACGACGCCCAATTGGAGTGAATCGGGGAAAATTGCATATGCGGCCATCACTTATATCATAGCGGGTATTCTGTATACGGGAATCAGTACACCGATTACGTCTATTCTGCCTAACCTGAGCACCAACTCCAATGAACGCGTGATCTTGAACTCTTTCCGTATGGTCGGGGGAAACGTGGGCTTCTTCATCGCCACCACGTTCACCTTACCTCTGGTCGCCTTCTTTGGACAGGGGAATGACCAAAAAGGATTTTCTCTAACGCTCGTTTTATTTGGAATTATGGCAATTATTATGTTTTTCATAGCGTTCGCCGATTTGCGTGAAAATGCGGCAGTGAAAACGAAATCTGTTCCCATTGCTAAAAGCTTTACAGCCATCAAACGAAATTGGCCCTGGATGCTCGTTGTAGCTGCTAACCTGTGTTACTGGATCGGTTTGAATATTCGTTCTGCCACGCTTATCTTTTATCTGCAATACAATCTGGACAGTAAGGACTTGGTGCCTTTAATCAACGGACTGACCTCTTTGCAATTAATCTCTATGGTTCTGATTCCGTTTTTCGCCAGAAAATTAACTAAAAATACGATCATGATTATCGGATTGATATTAGCTGCATTAGGTCAAGTTGTGATTTTAATGGGAAGTACAAACTTAACCCTTATTATTGCTGGCTGGATCATTGGTGCATTAGGATCAGGCTTTGCGTGTTCTATGCCATTTGCCATGTTGTCCGATACAGTTGATTATGGGGAATGGAAAAATGGAATTCGGGCAAGTGGATTCCTGACTTCTATTGGAAGCGCATTCTGTATTAAAGCAGGTAGCGGAATTGGCGGATTATTGCCAGCATGGGTTATGGGTAGCACGGGCTATATTGCTGGAAAGGTTCAGACCCCGACTGCTTTGTCTGGCATTCAGTTCAGCTTCATCTGGCTGCCGTTTATCGTCTTCTTGATCGGAATTATCCCTATGTTTTTCTATAAGAAATTCGAAAAGAATGAAGCTTCTATTCAACAAGACTTAATTGCGAGAAGATCATAGGTATTCTCTTAACAAGGTGTTATGCATACCTAGGTATGGTGTAATCCTGTTTCAAAACCTGTTCACCGAGCTGAGCAGGTTTTTCACCTTTTTTCTATTCAAATGTGAGCAAACGCATTGACAGAATTTTCTTTTGGAGTGATACTTCTATGTAGAGAAAAGTGTACAGAATCAAGAGCCAGAGACATCTAGCCTTGCGACTTTATACATTTTTTCGCCATGAAAGACTCTTCTGTTGAAGGGTTTTTTTCAATTTGATAAAAAGAATGTGATGATATGAGTCAACTGAGTGTAAGGATGAGAACGCATGGCTTTCTGAATAGACATTTTTCAGGAGAGTCTATTGATTATCGGCAGATGATTGCCTTGTTTATCCCGCTTCTAATTGATCAGGCTTTTATCGTGGGTCTTAATTTGGTGAACACAGCAATGATTAGCTCGTCAGGGATGGCGGCGGTCAGTGCTGTAAATATGATTGATTCATTAAATATTTTCCTAATTAATGTGTTTGTGGCAGTGTCTACCGGGGGTACGGTTGTTGTAGCGCAGTATAAGGGGAGCGGCAACGATCTTATGGTCTCTAAAGCAACATCCGGTACTATATCCTCCGTTTCCTTGCTGGCCTTATGTATCAGTTTGTTTATGATCCTGTTGTACAATCCCATTTTAAGCGTCCTGTTTGGCTCTGCCTCGGCTGATGTATTGGCTAACGGCAAGGTGTACCTGCTGGGAAGCTGTATGTCTTTTGTGGGGATTGCGATCGTTGAGGCCGTATGTGGAGCGCTGAGAGGGATCGGCAAGACGAGGGCGTCGCTAGCTCTTTCGCTCATCATGAACCTTTCGTATGTGCTGCTGAATGTCGTATTTATTAACTTGTTAGATATGGGTGTACTGGGCATGACGATTGCAGTCAATGTTTCCAGATATGCAGGGGCTGCCTGCGCGTTGATTTATTTGGTCAGGGTAGATGACGACTTGCGTGTTCAGCTTAGAGATATGCTTTATTTTAATCTAGCCATGCTTAAAAAGATCCTGTTTATTGGTCTTCCTTTTGCAGCGGAACAGATGTTTTTTAATGGAGGTAAAATTTTAACGCAAATCTTCATTGTGAACCTGGGGACCAATGCATTGGCGACGAATGCCATTTGCTCATCCCTAGCTAACGTGTTCCAAATTCCTGCGAATGCTTTGGCTCTTACGATTGTGACCGTGGTGGGTCAATGCATGGGACGGCGAAATGTACACGATGCCCGCAAGTTTACCAAATCGTTTATTTGGCTGTCGTCCGGTTCGTTTATTGTAATGGGGCTAATCCTAATGCCTTTGTTTAAGCCGATGGTGGGGTTGTTTCATCCACCTGCTGAAATTGTAGATGACATTTTTATGGTCATGCTGATTAATACGCTGGCCCAGATTCCACTCTGGTCCATCGCCTTTATTACACCCTCTGCGCTTAGGGCAGCAGGTGATTCCAAATTTACGTCCCTCACCTCGATGCTGTCCATGTGGTTGTGTCGGGTAGTGCTCGGGTATGTTTTGGGCATTGTGTTCAACTTGGGGATTGTTGGTGTCTGGCTGGCCATGGATATTGAATGGGGTGTGCGGGGGATCGTTTTCCTCTGGCGCTTCCGTGGCAACAAATGGGTCCAGCATCGTTTGATCGACTGAATAGGTCCACTACTATAAAATTGACCTCGGGATGAGGCACTTTATAGTAGTGGATTTTTTTATAGACGTTTAAAGTTACGTACGCCTTATTCTATTCTGATCCCTATATTGCCTAACTGCACTCCCTGCTGCATACGGTAAAAGGCTTGCGCTGTATCTTGTAGAGGGAAGACGCTATCTATAATGGGATGAAGGGAATGGCGCTCCATGAATTGGAGCATATCTGCGAATTCCTCACCGCTCCCCATAGAGGTACCGATGATGCTAATCTGTGGGAAAAATATAGAACGCAGCGGAATCTCTATGTGATCTCCTGAGCTTGCGCCAAATGTAATGATCCGGCCATCCGGTTTGATGACATCCAGATATTTGTCGAACGTAGCGGGTCCGATGCTGTCAAGGATCAGATCCACGGTGTCTCCGTTCATGCTTTCTTTCCAATCGCTATCACTGTCGAATGCATGATGAGCGCCATGGGCGAGGGCAGCCTGTTTTTTTGCTTCGCTACGTGATGTGACGCTGACCTGTGCGCCCGCCGCTAAGGCCATAAGCATGGCATACGTGGCTACCCCGCCGCCAATACCGGGAATGAGGACATGATCCCCTTGCCGCAATTGGCCTCTAGTGAAGAGAGCGCGGTAAGCGGTCAAGGCAGACAGAGGCAGTACCCCTGCTTCTTCCCAAGACAGGTAAGCTGGCTTGCTGACGGCATTTTGAGCGGGAATGATGACCGATTCGGCCAATGTTCCATCCGAAGGACCGCCCAGAATGGCAGGAACCAAGGGAACGAGGTGCGTCTTTTCCCATCCGATACAAGGATTGATGATTACTTCAGTGCCAACCAGCGAGTTTGGAACGCCAGCGCCTATAGCTTCGATCACGCCTGCTCCATCCGATCCGAGAATGAGTGGAGCGTCGTTGGCGGTTCGATCCGCCAAGAGGAACAGATCCCGATGATTCAAGCCCGCGGCTTTGAGTCTGACCTTCACTTCGCCGTGCCCCGGATGTCTGTCCGTAACGTCCTTATACATCAGGCCCTCAAGGCCGCTTTTGCCGGTATGTATTACAGCTTTCATTTTAAAGCCTCCTGTAGTCGATTTTAGATGCATTTGCATGTACTTTGAATTGTACAGAGCGGCAAGCATCCGGTAAAATGAACAAAATCGAACGTCAGTATCATAAATGATCATACCAAGCAGGTGACGTGTACATGGAAAGCAGTGATTTGAAAATTTTTCGGGCGGTTGCTCGCGAGGGCAGTATCACAAGGGCGGCACAAGTGTTGAACTATGTACAGTCCAATGTGACCTCGCGGATTCAGCAGCTTGAGGCACAATTGAACGTACCGCTATTTCGCAGATCTAATCGCGGAATGACGCTAACATCGGCAGGAGAGAATCTGCTGGAGTATGCGGAATCCATACTTACCTTGCTCGACGAGGCAGAGAAGTCTACTCAATATTCGGCTCAGCCTGCGGGACCGTTGCGACTGGGCTCGATTGAGACGACTGCGGTTACGCATCTAACCTCATTATTGACGGGATATCACGCTCAATACCCTGATGTGCATCTGTCGCTTATGACCGGGGGGACGCATGCTCTTGTACAAAAGGTATTGAATTACGAATTAGATGGGGCATTCGTCTATGGCCCTGTCGATGATCCCAATATAGAGCATGTGGCAGCTTTCGAAGAGGAGTTGGTGCTTATTTCGGAACCGGGAGAAAGTGATATGAGCAAGTTGCTCGCCAAGCCTATGCTGTTCTTCGATATAGGCTGCACGCATCGGGCAAGAGCGGAAAGCTTTCTGAGCGAAGCAGGTGTAGATGCGTATCAGACTATGGAATTTGGGACATTGGAAGTCATTGTGGGTGGTGTAGCCTCTGGCCTGGGGGTGTCCATGCTTCCACACTCGTCAATTGTAAAGGCGAAGGAGGCAGGAAAGATTGCTTCGCATCGTTTACCCGAAACATATAGCAAATTAGAGGTGTGGTTTGTTCATCGGCGGGATTCGGTATACTCTAGTGCGCTGTCAGGCTTGCTCCACTGGATGAAAAAGGATGCTATACTTAACTAGGATTAAATTGACATCAGGGGTGTATCATTTGGAAGAACATCATTTATCGAAAAATCCATCTACAGTAGCACCGGGAGAATTTGTGAGGAATGGCGGCTATCAACGACGAGAACCAGATAGGATGGCAGTATTATCAGAGACATACGGAGCCTCTATCTTTTTCAGAAGATGGGCCGCCTGGATGATTGACTTCATTCTTATCGTCTTTGGGTATGGAGGGCTGGTTTATTTCACAACGAAGAAACTATCTGAAACGGGAACTCCAAATCTGGGCATGGTAGTAATTCTCTTCTTGATTGGCTCTTTCTGCTATTTTCTGTTACTGGAAGGACTTACAGGCTATACGCTGGGCAAGTTTGTACTTCGTATTCAGGTTGTGAATGGAGAAGGAAGGCCGCCAGGCATGATTAAATCGTTGATCCGTACGCTCATACATCTGGTGGATACGAATCCGCTGCTTTTCTTGGGGCTGCCCGCCGGCATCTGTGTGCTGGTGACGCCTCGGAAACAACGAATTGGGGATATGGTCGCCAATACATATGTAGTTAAGGTACGGGATTTGGGGAAGATAGGTAAAAAGAAAACCGGAATTATTGCAGGAGCAATCATCCTGATGACGATCGCTTCGATTGTCTTGGCTGTATCCTTAATTTCTACGCTCATTACTCAAATCGTGAAGCCAGAGGTATTTATCAGTAAGGATAATCAGTTTGCAGTTACGGCTCCGTGGACTTGGTCACGAGATAATAGGATTAATGAGGAAGCGGATATTTCCATTAAAAATGAATTTACCGATAGATATTTGATTGTATTGTCTGAACCAAAAAGCGACTTTGACAGTAGTATGACTCTTCAAGAATATAAAGGAATCATTGAGGATCATTTGGTGTCAGGAATTACGGACCCTGAATTGGGGACCGCTTCAGATATGGTGGTGAACGGATATCCTGCCATTGAGTTTACCCTAAAAGGAGAAATAGACGGGAATCTGGCCATGTATAACGTGACCACAATTGAAACGCCTTCGCATTATCATCAAGTGCTTGCTTGGACCTACGCTTCCCGGTACGGTCGAGCTCAGCAAGAGCTACGCAAGATTAGAGACAGTTTCCGTGAAATGAACATGATGTAAAGTGAGCATGAAGCAGCCACTATATTCGAAGTTATTAGGGTAAACAAAAAAAGCAGATAGCTCACAGGAGCATCTGTTTTTTTGTATTTAAGCTGAATTTAAAAGATGAACATCAAAAACGGAGCAGGCAGAATAGTGCTGTACAAGCAAAGCGGTGGCGATGGGAAGCACTATCCGCCTGCGTAGTGGCGTTATCGTAGATTTATATAGATCATTTGGTCATACAATAGAATGTCTGATCACTCGTAATCCAGCCACTTTCGCCACCTTGCCTTGTGGATGGGCTTTGAATTGAATTGTCACTTCATTTTTGTGGCTCGTCACAGACAGAGGCAACTCATAGGCAAACGTCTCGAATTTATTCATTTCCTCGGATTCCAGCTTGCCTTCTCCCAAATTCTGACCATCTGCGATGATGTCAAAGTCACGATGAGAGCGGTCGGAGTCCTTCAGATAGGTCACTGCTAATTGGACAGGCTCATCAGGGAGCACCTTCATGACAAAAGAGAACCAGCCCCCAGGCCATGTATCGCGATATTTGCGGTTATAGATGGACCCCAAGCCTACATGTTCGCCAGTAAAGGCATGATCCCGTTCAGGCTGCATTTCGGCAGGCTGCACAACATCCACTGTACGTCGTTCCAGTTCCAGCTGGTACGCTAACGCGGTACGGTATTCTGCCTCTGTTGATGTCCACTCCTCCTTGGAAAAGAGATCCCAATAAACGGTATAAGAACGATCATATATCTGATAAAACGGACGAAGCTGCAACTCTCCGATATAACCCAGGTCGCTTAGATGGAATGTATTCGGCTCGATCCTGTCAGCAGTCAGCTTGGTTGCCAAGGAATCAGCCGATCCGATCAGAACAGATGCCAGCAGACGTTCCTCGTTGGACTCCTGTTCAACAGGACCCAGATCTCCAGCCAGCACAAGTGGACCGTACATGAAGGCAATTCGTCGCGGATTATCTGGCATTTCCTCAACTCTTACTGTCATAGGAATATCGTACTCGACCGTATCTCCATCGTTCCATTCCCGTTCAATTACAATATAGCTGGTAGGACAAGCCTCTGCTGCATACTCTTCCCCGTTGATCTTAATCATCATGCCCTGCTCCGCCCAGTGTGGGCATCTTAGTTTGATCGTGAAGAACTTGGGCTCCTTGCTTATGACACGCAGCGTTCCTCGCCCATTTTGCGGAAAGAGAGTTTCTTGTTGGAGCTGTACATCCATTTCATCCCACGTCACAGTAGAAGGGACATATTGGTTAACATAGATTGTATTTGCTGTGTGAAAATAAATCGCGGTGCCGTACATAGAGTGACTCTCCATACCGGACCCGACACAGCATGTAAAATCCTCATATTGAGAATTGAAGGACTTGTGTCCACCCATCTCCAGCGATACAAAATAGCACACCCGTCCATCTACAGGCTGCTGTGAAGCCAGAATATGATTAAACATTGCTCGTTCATAGTAATCAGCATAAGCTGCATACGCGTCCCATTCGAACATATGTCTTGTTAATTTCAGCATATTGTAGGTGTTGCAGGTTTCACAGGTGCCTTCACCCAAACGATCATTCAGCTTGCCAGGTTCACCAAAATGTTCATTATAGCTATTGCCGCCGATTACGTAGGAATGTTTGTGAACCACCCGATCCCAGAAAAAGCGGGAGAGGTCCGCATATAGAGGTTTGCCTGTCACTTCGAACTGCCGTGCTGCACCAATGATCTTAGGAATTTGCGTATTAGCATGTCGTCCTGCCAGCGTATCGCGGCTGTCTGCCAGATCATTCAGCACTTCTCCATGATAAAAGCGTTCCGCCAGATTCAGAAAGCGTGTCTCTCCGGAATGTTCCGCCAGATCGGTCAGCACCTCGTTCATGCCGCCAAACTCGCAATGGAGCACCTGTTGCACCTGTTCATCGCTCAGTCCTTGGAATACATCCTCCAGCCAGTCGCCGAGTTTGATTTCCATCGCTAATGCTTTGGGATGATGAGCGAGCAGGTGGGCATCACGCAAGCCTGCAAAGAGCTTGTGCATCGTATATAGCGGTACCCAGCCTCCGTTAAGGTCAAAGCCCTGGGAACGAATATCTCCGGCTTTGACCTCTTCAAAAATCTCTTTCCCGCGCGGAATACCGGAAATGTATCCGCTTCCATGACTGTTTTGGCATATTTCCAACTCGTCGATCACATAGTTTACTCGCTCCAGCAGTCTTTTGTTACCTGTTGAGGCAAACATCAGTGCACAGCCAGACAGGTAGTGACCAAGTGTATGTCCACTGATGCCGCGTGCTTCCCAGCCTTCATAATGAGCCGCTTTGGGTTCCAAGCCCGCATATTCACGAAAACGTGACAATAAACGGTCGGGTTCCAAACCCAGCAGATAGGTCGTATTCAGTTCCATAGCGTGGTAAAGTGGGCCGGAATCAATACTTACTTTATGCAAGTCAAAAGCTTGTGCTTTCAAAATCATCGCTCCTTAGCTAAGATGAAAGTGTATATTTCTCCACTACATTAGCATTGCAACCGCGGTATGTCAGTAGCTTAACCATACAATGGGTGGACAAATCCGAACATGAATCTAAAGAGGCGATAACATGACCTATCTGAAAGTGAATGTAGATACTCCGATCCAACTAATCTCGGCAGGCGAGTTTGTTTCCGAGGTGCCATGGAAGCATATGAGCCGTTCCATTGAGAACTTTGAGTTGATCCTGGGTGTCCAAGAAACGGTATATATACGGGAGGAACAGGAGGATTTTGAAATAGGGGAAGGAGATATTCTATTGCTGTACCCTGGTCGTACGCACCGAGGATACCGGGAATCGTTGCCGGGGGTTAAATTTTATTGGTTTCACTTCGATGTGCCTGCGACCCCGAATGTATTATCTAGTGAGAAAATGAAGCAGGAAACAAGTGCTATGGACGGGCTTTTGCAGCGTCATGGCGTAATGCGCGATATCTATTTACCGCAAAGCTTACAGGCAGATAATGGAGATCGGATTCATATTATTGTCAATCAAATTTTGCATGTCGCCAACTCACATTATCTTACATATCACAGTGCTAACTATTTGTTCACCTCACTGCTGATCGAGATATCTGAACTGGCCCTCAGCCGCTTGATCTCCAATCCTGTCCATTCACAGGGGAATGTGAGCATGAACAAAATTATCGAGTGGACTCGAATTCATGCTGAGGAACCGCTGACCGTGACCGATCTGGCTCGGAAGTTCAATTACAACAAGGATTATATATCTCGTTTATTCAAGCAAAATACGGGCATGCGCCCCTTGGAGTTCATTCACAGTATTCGAATCAACAAAGCGAAGGAATTGATTTCCCGTACAGATATGAGCATTAAGCAGGTTGCGGAAGAAGCAGGATACACAGATGAGAAGTATTTTATGCGATTGTTCAAAAAGCGAGTCCATATGACTCCCTCACAATACCGGAATGCCTATCACAAAACATTTATGAACAATGTCTAGTCCATTTCTGCTTTACAGCAGGCATGGCTTATCAGACTATAATTTGATAATCTGATTTAAGAGAGATTGAATGAGAGTGCAATACATAATACTTTGTTAAAAGGGGCGAGTGAGATGCTACAACCACCATTAAAGGAAGAACTGACTCGAATACTCGAAGAGCATTCACTTGGTGAAGAATTAAAAAAAGAGATCAATCAGGAAGCCGAAGCTACTATACAATTTCAGCTAGAGCATGAGGAAAACTATGAAAACGTTGGGAATAGTCGGATCGCCGGCTATCCAGATCTGCCGCCCACAATAGAGTGGCCGTGTAATTCAGACGGAGAATATTATACGTTTATTGCGCAAATCAATCTAAGCGAGTTGCCTTTTTCACCATTCGAGGGATTGCCTCATCAGGGCATATTATACTTTTTTCTTGGGCTGGATGAGCCAGCTTATGATATTGACCATAAAGTCTTTTACTATAACGGTGACAGCAGCGCTTTGAAGAAAACTTTGCCGCCGAATGGGGAGGTTGAAGTATGTGCCGAGAACAGGGATTTCACCTCGTATGCAATTTCTTTTCAGCCGATCTTGACGCTGCCATCGGAGGGTGAGCTGGGAGATATTCTTTTAGATCAGTACGAAGAGCTTTATGAGCTTCTATATGAACATAGCGACACGGTGTGGGGACAGCATCAGTCTTTTGCCGGGAATACTCGTCGGGATGCTTATCTGTGCCGAAACGGGCTAGAGGGTCTTCTATTTAACTGGCATAAGAGTGAGAGTCAGATCCACCAGGAAGCCGAGCAAGCTATGCATAGGGGAAGTACGGAGTATGCGGAGCAGTTACGATCTGAAGTGCTGCCTCAGCTGCAAGAATACCAGGCGAATCGCGAAAAGCACAATCAAGCTTCGGAAAATTGGCATGTTTTGCTCTCTGTATCATCCTTGAATGAGGTCGGTATGTGCTGGTGGGACGCAGGGTATTTGGAGTTTTTTATAGATCAAAGGGATTTGAAAAACCTTGATTTCACGCGAACGTATGTCAATCTGGCTACGAGCTAGCCGGGGCGCCGATGCTGTCATTGAGAAACGTGATACGTCTAAAAATTGGGTCACACTTCATAAACCTAAAGAAGAGAAACAGTTCGCTGGCCTTAAAGCGGACGGTTATCAAATTGATTTTGCATACTATACAGAGGGAAAAGATTTGATTGTCGAATCGAAATCCGGTTCCCCTGGCTTCAAAGGTGTCAGCCAAACAACGATGCGAATTAACGGCAAAGAAGTAGTACCTGAGATCATTGCGAAGGGTATGGTATCCACAGGCGTTAATGTTGATCGTTATAAAGATATTAAATTAGACGGAAGATTGGAACTAAATCCTGGCATCTACAAGTACAGTGATCCTGGACGTGATATTGAAGTTGTTTTGAAATAGATAGGGCGTCCGCCGCCTATTCTACAATTACGTAAATACAAAAGCCCTTCCGGCTTTCCATGAGGGAAGCAGCGGAAGGGCTTTTGTTATATATACTTGCCTATGCGGGGAGTGTATTTATACCCGCTGCACGGTAAACTCGAATTCCAGCTTTTGATCGGCTGGGATTTGATATTCTTCATGTACTGGAGCACCCCAGCTGTCGTCGCCGCCTACGCCCATTTGCTTGCCAGCTACGGTGACAACGGTGTAATACACGTTTGGTAACTCATACACATGGTATGCACTTTCCAGCTCGAACGCTGTATACGGCGATATATTGCATTCCACCGGCGCGGTGGCAGGTGCGGTAATGCGGATGCCCCGCTGGGAATCGTCAGTAATATCGACACGGCGCACGCCTGTACGATTGCCGGATTCCTGTGGCACGACATACCCGGACACGTTATCCGCAGCTTCGTTGCGGAATACGCCAAGTCTAGCACCGAAGGCCCGGTCGATGTAATTCTCCTCTGGTCCCATCGCATACCAGTCCAGATGGCGGTAGTCCGCTGGAACCTTGAACGAAAGGGCAAAGATCGGCAGGTTAGGCAGTCCCGATACACCTTCATAGGTGGATTTTACGTTCAGACTGCCATCCGCCAAGACGGTATAGGCTACCGTTACCTGTACGTCGGCATGAATGCTCAGCGTGTAGCGGAACGTAATGGTCACACGGTCTGCCTGCTCTTCCGTGACCTCGATGTCCACACATTTACGCGTCAGACTTGCAGCGAACCAGCCACCAGCTTCAAAACCGAGTGCGGTACCCCGATCATTGTCTGTGGTCGCCCGCCAGAACAACGGGGCAGGAGGCGTAGCGATCATCTCACGTCCCGCGTAGCGAAGTGAAGTCAGGCTGCCTGCTCCTTTGGAGAACATGATGCTGAAATCTGTACCGTGAACGCCAATATTTACATCGCCATGCACCACTCGTAGGGCTCCACCTGTAGGAGCTTTCAGCGGATTTGGATTTTCCACAATGAAAATATGCTGTCCGAAGGCTACTTCATGCCCAGCCTCAGCCCAGAGCGTCGCTTCCTTCAATACAAGCGCCGTGTGAATGACATATTCCCCAGGCTTCCCGTCTGTGCTTGGGAACGTCAATGGAATATAGGCTTCGGTCTGAGCCGCCACATCCACATGACTCACATTTCGCGTGATCTCTTGACCTTCATGCAACAGGCTGTATACCAGTTCATAGTCCCCTGTTCCCTCGAACAGGTTTTCATTGCGAATGGTCACACCTTTGGTATCCGGGATGAGCTTCAAATTTTGGTACAGGAATTTGACCTCCTGCATCTTCGGTGAAACCTTCCGGTCCGCATAGACAATTCCGTCCGTACAGAAGCCATAGTCTGTTGGACGGTCGTCAAAGTCGCCGCCGATCGCGAGGTACTCGCGTCCGTAACGATCTTTTTTCATGACCGCTTGGTCGATGTAATCCCAAATAAAACCGCCCTGATACAGCTCGTATTTGTTCTCCAACTCGGTATACTTGTGCATGCCGCCCACAGAATTGCCCATAGCATGCATGTATTCGCAACTGATATACGGCTTTTGTGGATTGTCATTCAAGTATTGCTCGATATCAGCGGGCTTGGCGTACATCCGGCTCTCCATATCGCTGGTATCATCATACGTACGATTGTGAAACACGCCTTCGTAGTGTACCAGACGGCTCGGATCGGTGGACCGGAAATAATTAGCGACATTGCGTAGCACTTCGCCTGCATACGACTCATTTCCGCAGGACCAGATCAGAATGGATGCATGGTTTTTGTCCCGTTCCAGCATGGAAATAGCGCGATCCATAACGATATCCTGCCATTCAGGCAGATTGGCCGGAATATTCCACGAAGGCTCGACCGCGCCGAGTTTTTGCCAGGAACCGTGTGTTTCCAGGTTCATTTCGTCAATCACGTATATCCCGTACTCATCGCACAGCTCATACCACAGTGTCTGATTCGGATAATGAGAGGTACGTACAGCGTTCATATTGTTCTGCTTGAGTGTCCGAATATCCCACAGCATATCTTCACGGGAAATTGCACGCCCGGTACGAGCGTTAAATTCATGACGGTTCACGCCCTTGAACACAATGCGCTTGCCATTCAGATGCATGACCTTGTTCACCATCTCGAATTTGCGGAAACCAACCTTTTGTGGGATCACCTCGACGAGTGTTCCATCGGCATCATAAATTTGAATGAACAACGTGTACAAATAAGGCCTTTCCGCGCTCCAGCGCTCTACTTGCTCCAAAGTTGCTGACAGCGAGGCGATGCCATCTGTAAAGTCAGCTTTCAAAGAAGCTACTATATGTCCGGTGGCATCCTTCACATCGACAGTTGTATGGGCTGTTGCTGGTTGCTCCAAAGTCAGTTTCAATTCCAGCAGGCCCTGCGTGTAGGTAGCATCCAGGTCCGCCTTGGCATGCAGGTCGCGTACGTGAACAGTAGGGATCGTGTACAAATATACGTCTCTGAAAATGCCGGAAAAACGCCAAAAATCCTGATCCTCCAGCCAAGCTCCCGTACTTCTTTGATATACCTCTACCGCCAGCTTGTTTTCGCCAGCTTGCAGGTAGGGTGTCAGTTCAAAATCAGACGGTGTAAAGCTGTCCTCGCTGTAACCGACAAATTGTCCGTTCAGCCATACATAGAAAGCCGACTCAACACCTTGAAAAGAAATGAACACAGGCTGCGCGTCAGAAGCCATATTTTCAGGCAAAACAAAGCTTTTGATATAGCTACCGACCGGATTGTGGTCTTGTGGAATATGAGGTGGACGAACGTCCGAATGTCCGTCCCACGGGTACATCGTATTGGCGTACTGCATTTGGCCGAAGCCTTGCGTCTGAATATGACCTGGTACCTGAATATCGCTCCAGCCGCCATATTCAAAGTCAGGGGCATAGAATTCTGCTGGGCGAGTGGCTGGATTCGTCGCATAGTTGAACTTCCAACTCCCATTCAGGCTGTGACGCCAGACCATATCGGCCTGGTGTTCTGCTTCCTGAAGCGTGGTGTAATATTTATGATCGGAATAGGCAGGCAAGCGATTTACGGCGAATTTGGTTACATCGGTGAGCCAGTCCAGACTAGGGGTATGAATGGTCAAGGCGAACACTCCTTATTTTTAAATTGAATGAAGACCGTATACAGAAATCTATTATTTTACCGAGCCGACCATACCTGCGACAAAGTGCTTCTGCATCAGGAAGAATACCAGTGCAGTCGGCAATGTGGACAGGACAATGGCAATCATAATAACGCCGTAGTCCGGTGCATAGCTGGAGCCGAGGTTCGAGATCAACAGCGGGATGGTTTGATTTTCTGGCGTTTGCAGTACAATCAGAGGCCAGAGGTAGTTGTTCCAGCTGGACATGAACGTGATAATTGCGGCAGCGGCATAGGTTGTTTTCATCGTAGGCATATACACCCGGAAGAACAGACCCAGCTCGGATAATCCATCCATCCGGCCAGCTTCCAGCAGATCCTTGGGAAACATCTTGGTGCTTTGACGGAAAAAGAAGATCAGGAACGCCGTAGTTACGGTTGGAATAACGACAGAAGAGAGCGTATCAATGCCGATCCACGGTATCACATTAGAAATGCTGCCGAACATCCGGTAAAGCGGGATCATAATCGCCGCAAACGGAATCATCATCGACATCAGCAGGATATTGAAGACAACGTCTTTCGCTTTACTTCTGTAAATTTCAAAGCCATAACCAGCCAGTGATGCAATGAGCATAGCCAGCAACGTCGTTGAGATGGAAACCTTTGCAGAGTTACTGAGCGCAGTAACGATGTCTACTTGTTCGAGCAGATTGTGCATGTTATCCATCAGGTGGGAGCCAGGCAGAAGCTTGCCTTTGGTCACATCGACTGACAGGTTCGTGGAGCTGGATAGCATCCACAGGAACGGGAAAATCGAAATGAATGACACAAGAATCAGAAAGGCGTACGTAAATGCTCTTTTTGTTTTCATCATTTTTTCTCACCTGCCACTTTAAACTGGATAATCGACAAGATAATGATCATAATGACGATGGAATAAGATACGGTCGCCGCATAACCAAAGTCGGATGAATACTTGAAGGACAGATTATAAATATATTGCGAAATAGAAGATGTCGCGTTACCTGGTCCACCTTTGGTAATATTCATGATTTCATCGAAGAGCTGAAGTGTACCAATCGTCGATGTAATCGAGGTGAACAGGATAATCGGCTTAAGCAGTGGAACGGTAATGCTGAAAAACTGCCGGATCGGGGAAGCTCCGTCAATACGGGCCGCTTCGTAGATGGAACTGTCAATGTTTTGAAGACCCGACAGGTAAAAGATCATGTTGTACCCTGTCCAGCGCCATGTGATCGCGATAATAATCGTTACTTTGGCCCAGAAAGGATCTGTAATCCATTGGATTGGCGTGCCAATCACGTGCAGGTTCAGCAACAAGGAGTTTACCAAACCGTCAGCCGAGAACAGATACTTGAAAACAACCGAATAGGCTACAAGGGATGTGATACACGGCAAGAAGATGGCGGTGCGGAAAAAGCCTTTGAATTTCAGGTTTTTATCATTCAACAATACGGAAATAAACAGAGCCAGAATGACCATTAAAGGTACCTGGAAAATTAAGTAGATAAACGTATTCTTCACAGCGGTAATGAACATTTTGTCAGTGAACAGACGCTTATAGTTATCAATGCCGTTAAAGCTCAGATTAGACCCAGTACCCGTCTTAAAGGATAAGATTAGCGCCTGAATCATCGGATAGAAATAAAAGGCGGCAATCATGATCACTGCGATGGATATGAACAACCATCCTGTCATACCTGCTTTAAGACGTGTTGTAGTCATTTTGGGCGCGGCTGTCTTCATACCATGTCAACTCCCTATGCAGCAATAAAACCTTGAACTCGCAAGCCCAAGGTTTTAAGTGCTTATCGTTTTATTGTTTAGCCTTGGCTAGATGGACTGACTTATTTAAGCTGTGCTTCCGCTTGTCCTTGAGCGTCCTTCAGAACTGCATCTACATCTTTTCCGTTCAGGTAGTTTTGAATTTCAACAGTCATGATGTCCTCAATTGCATAAGTGTGCAGGCCATAATTGACTTTTGGAACTTGTTTAGTCCAATCAGCAAATTTCTTGTATACTTTGTCGCCACCGAAGTAAGCATCTTCCACGTCATAAGCTTTACCGCTGGAAGCTGCGTTCAATGAACCAACAATTCCGATTTTGCTCAGCATATCTTGATACAGCTCTGTATCTGAACCAAATGTTTCTTTCAGGAAATCAGCAGCGGTATCTTGACCGTCCGAGTTGAGGACATACCAGGAGCTGCCGCCGAGGCTGGAAGCATTCACGGATTCAGGTATATTTTTCAGTTTAGGGAAAGGTACAACAGCCCATTTACCGGATTGCGAAGCTTCTGCCTTAATTGAAGGTGTAATCCAGTTACCTGTAGGTACAGAAGCAACTGCACCGCTGTTGAATGCGGCCAAGAATTGACTCCAGTCGGCATTCATTTTAACAATGTTGGCGTCGAACAAGGCTTTGTACGTCAAGAGCGCTTCTTTCAGAGCTGGATTACCAGCCAGGTTTGGTGTTTTACCGTCTTCTTTCAGGTACCAGGAACCCGCTGTTTGGATCATGCCACGGATCAGACCGAGGTCATTCGGATCTTGAGTCAGCATATCTTTGCCTGTTTTTTGTTTTACAGCTTTACCGATTTCAATGAATTTGTCCCAATCAATATTGGTCAAGTCTGCCACCTTGTAGCCAGCTTGTTCCAGATAATCCGTTCTTACATACAATCCCATAACGCCAGAGTCGAAAGGAACTCCGTATTGCTTGCCGTTGTAGCTGGTCGGCCCGATTTTATAATCAGCGAAGTCGGATGCTTTGATCGAATTAGTCATATCATGGAAAGAATCGGGATAGGCTTGCAGGAAGTTCTGTGCCCGGTAATCCTCAATTAGAACCACGTTTGGCAATCCTTTAGTAGAACCGGAGTTGAGGCCGGCATTCATTTTTTGAACGATATCGTTTTGAGCATATTCGACAATGTTTACGGTTACATCTGGATGTTTGGCAACATAGCGATCTTTTGCCAGCTTCAGGGCTGCGATGTTGAAGTTCGGGTCCCAAGCCCAGACTGTAATTTCTTTCTTGCCTGAATCTGTGGTCGTAGCTGCTTTCTCAGAATTGCTGGAGCATGCGGATAACAAGATCAAGCTTGCAATCAGCAGAAGGAAAGACATTTTTTTCATTTTGTTCAACCCCTACTCTTTTTTTATATGTTGCTAACCATGTAGAACTTTTTTTGAAAGCGGTTACCTTGTTTATGAATTTAGTTTATCATCCTTGCTTTACTGGCAGTTAGGAATATCTTTATACAGATTGGTCTTATTATTATGATTTATCCAAAAAGGTACCGCTTACATTTGTGTTTTCTTTAGGTTTAGGTACTTTTTATAGGAGGGACTAAAGATATTCACGAAGCGCCACTGCGCAGCCGATGGTGCTTCCCATCGCTGTTGCTTGTAAGCACCATTCGGCCCACTCTGTTCTCGCTCCATATTTATGGGGTAGGAGGAGCGGGTTTTACAATTAGAGGCAGTGTCATTCTTACTTTGGTGCCCTCGCCCTTCTTGCTGGAGATGGTCACACCATATTCTTCTCCATACAAAAGGGTAATGCGATTGTGTACATTCTGAATGCCGATGCCTGTAAATAGTTGGCGTTTGCTCTTGGGATTCGGCAGTCCGTCCTGCGCTGTATTTCCGTCCAAATCCATACCGTCTCCATCGTCGACTACTTCACAGATCAATGTATCCTCTGTTTTCGACACCAATATATAGATGTGCCCTGTATTTTTCTCATTAAACGCATGGAAAAAAGAGTTTTCGATAAAAGGCTGAATGATAAGCTTGGGCACATGATACTCCAGACAATCGGGTGATACAAAATAATTTACCTGTACCCGCTGCCCATAACGCACATGATTAATAAATACATAATTTTGCATGTTGGCCATTTCCTGCTCGATGGTGATCGTTTCGCTCACATTGCTGATTGTATTTTGCAGCAAGGAAATGAGCGCATTAATCGTCTCGGCGGCGGTTTCCTTGTTTCCTTTGAGTACCAGCATTTTGATTGAAGCCAATGTATTGTACAGAAAATGTGGATTGATCTGCCGTTGTAGTGCAGCAAGCTCTGCATTTCGTTGGCCTTTTTGGGTTTCTAAAAGCTTACGAATATAATCATTTAGTTCATCGAGCATGTAGTTGTAAGCATGACTTAGCTGTCTGACCTCGTAGCTGCCCGTAACCGGGATATAATTATCAAAATTTTTCTCACGTATCGTCGACATTTGCTTGACCAACCGAGTCAAAGAACGAATCAGGCGACGAGAAATCAGAAAAACAATCACCAAAGCAATCAGTACGATGGCGATGCAGATCCATACAACAGATTTAACGTCAATAATTTGCCCAACCGCGGTTTGTCTATCGATCATGTTCACCAGATAAAAATCAAATGAAGGGATATAGTTGGAAAGAACGATGCTCTCCTTATTCATTACATCCGCATTAATATAGTTTAGTCCCTGTTCATTGATTTTGGTGGCATAGCCCAGCAGCTCACTGGAGCGTTGTCCGATTAGGTCCTGACGGTTGCTCGATACGATCAGTCCTGATTTGTCCAAAATAAGCACATCATTACCGTTACTCGTGAAATTGTTATAAAAACGCCGAAATTCTGGCTCCCGAATGGCAATGTAGATCATTCCGTACAAGGTGCCACTGGTTCGCTCCATAAATGGTTTAGAGGCGATAATATAGGGTGAGGGTTTTTGGACGGTGCTAGTCATTTGTTGATGAAATAACTCCGTATCCATTTGATACATAAGCTGTGCCGGGCGTGCTACACTTCGGGCCGTAATAGCACTGCTCTTAAGCTGCTCCGCAGTTACAGGCCAATAGGAGGAATCGGAGTAAAAGCTCCGTCCGTTCAGACCTGTTACAGCGACACCGACATCATAAGCATCGACGTTCGATTTAATTTGCTTCATTTGCTGTGCCATACCGAAGTAAATCCTTGCCGAGTTAATCGAGTCAGATTGGCCGCTAGTCAAATAGTTTTTGACGGTTCCATTTTCCGAAGCGTGGGTTACAGCATTCACGATAGAGTCATTGAAGGATTCAAAGCTGGATTGAATCTGGCTAAGCACCTTGGCATTGGTAATACTGAATGTCTCAGCGAATAGTCGTTCAGACATTCGAATCGTCACCAAAGAGGTCAGCAACGATACCGCAGTGATGCTGACCACCATAACAATAAAGATTTTGAAGAACAGACCTTGATATTTGATCTTATGGATATATCTTTTCATATGTTATCTCTTTTCTGCTGGCAGATATGCGCTTGTTCTCTAATGGAGATGTTCCCGGCGGTACTGACTGGGAGAGTATCCCTTCACTTTTTTGAACACTTTAGTAAAATAGCTGGGGTCCGAATAGCCTACTGTACTGCTAATATCTGAAATGGGCAGCGTCCCCGATCGCAGTAGTTCAGCAGCTTTTTCAACCCGAATTTTGTTCAGGTACTCGCTAAATCCCTCTGTATGGTGTGCCGTAAAATAACTGGACAAATAAGAGGGGTTAAAATGGAAATATTGCCCAAGGGTCGTCAAATTGAGTGTTTCAGCATGATGTTCCTCAATATACTCCAGCAATTTTTTCATGCTTGCACTACTTCCTTGCTGCGTCTTAGCCAGGATCTGTCGGTTCGCTTCCTCCAAAAAAGTCTCCAGCAACCGTACGGCTTCATGTACATGAGGGGCATCATTAATTGTTTTGAAATACGAATATTTCGCCGCATCCAGCTCCTTCATATCATACCCCTGATTCCCGAGCAAAATTGTAATGTTGAACACGATATTTCCGAGCAGCGATTTGAATTCAAAAGCGGTCGAGGTATAGTTGCCGGACATGGCGGCTACATAAGACCTCAAATCCTGAAAAGCTGTATCAAAATGCTCACGCTTCATCTCTTCCGTAAACTGTTTTAAGTTAAACGAACGATTCACCTGAACAGGCTGAGGGAGTTCATCTTCTATGAGCAGTGCTGTCTCCGGGAAATAAAAGCGATAGCTTAGCAGCTTCGGCAGTTCATCCTGATAGACATCGCTAATCTGATTAAAATCATCAAATAGATGACTG
This sequence comes from Paenibacillus sp. EKM211P, assembly GCF_011066175.1. Lineage (NCBI taxonomy): Bacteria > Bacillati > Bacillota > Bacilli > Caryophanales > Paenibacillaceae > Paenibacillus > Paenibacillus sp. EKM211P. The sequence continues at coordinate 135,335 of NZ_JAAMNS010000006.1, read as the reverse complement.
ACCGCCCAGCCCGTCTGCGGATCGAGCTGCTTCATCTCTTGAGCAACTTCCCTAACCGCAGCCATCCAGGCATCTAATTCCCGTGGCCCCAGATTGGCTAAAAAAACGGCCGCATACCCATCCGATGGCAGCTGGCGCAGAACCACGTGTTCACAGGCAGAGGCTACTCGATCTGTAAGCTTGGAAAATAGGTCTGAAGCAGAGAGAGTGGTAGAGCGTCCCTTATCTTGCTGTGCCGACTGTTCTATACCTATGAGCGCAAAACGGGCATAAGGGAATGCTTGCTTCAGCAGCTCAGCTTCATAGTCTATGCTATAGCCGGAGATCAATTTCTCGATCACATGTTCCATCGTAATTTGGTTATTCCCGGCATCCTCTTGATACTGAATGGATGGAATTTTGCGGGCTGTTCGCTGGAGCACCTGAAGCAGCTCATCTGTGTCCAGCTTGGGCTTTAAAATATAGTCAGCCACACCTTGCTGAAAGGTGGAGCGCACATAATTAAACTCGCCGTAGCTGCTGAGCACAATCACTTCGATATCTGGATAGTTCTGTCTGACGATGCGTGTCAGCTCCTCGCCATCCATGATCGGCATTACGATATCCGTAATGACAATATGAGGACGCAAGGCTTCAATCAGCTCCAGCGCCTCTTTCCCATTGGAGGCCTCGCCTACAATTCGAAATCCGTATTGTTCCCACGACAAATGATGTTTGATCCCTTGCCGTACCAATATTTCATCATCTACAATTAAAATGTTGCATAGCTCATTCATGACAGCACTCTCCATAATTATATCTATTCAAAAAAGACGCCATTAAGGCGAGGGCCTAATCATCTGACGGACATAGTTGATAACGCTTCCAACTTTAACTAAAATCTAAAGCTTTTAATCTTTACATGCTAACATAAACGGCAGGGTGATTCCAAAAATAATTTAGTTCAAATGGCATACAAAAGACAAAAAAGGCTGCCGAGAAAATCTCGACAGCCTGAACAACCGGGATTACTTTATACAGTACCCCATGTCCGATCTCCTGCCAAATATTTTTCAGTCAAAATAGACAGCAGTTGAATACCAACCTCGTTATGTCCTCCCTCAGGCAGGATCAGGTCGGCGTATTTCTTGGAAGGCTCAATAAATGCCTCGTGCATCGGTTTAACCGTCGTTAAATAGTGATCATGGATCGAATGGATGGTGCGACCGCGTTCCTCAATATCGCGAAGAACCCGACGGAGAATGCGAACATCTGGATCCGTATCCACAAATACCTTAATATCAAGCAGGCTGCGGAGTTTTTCGTCTGACAGTACGTGCAGACCTTCCAACATAACGATATGATTCGGCAGAAGCTCTACCGTCTCGTCCGTGGAACGAGCATGAACCGTAAAGTCATACACGGGCGCTTGAGTTGCTTGTCCTTTTTTCAGACATTGAAGATGCTCAATCAGCAAGTCGTTGTCAAAGGCAAACGGATGATCATAGTTGACCAAAGCACGTTCGTCATAACTCAGATGTGAATGGTCTTTATAGTAGTTATCCTGAGATATGAAAGTCACTTTATTAGATCCCAGACGCTCAACGACGGCGCGTGCGACCGTCGATTTACCGGAACCTGTACCGCCGGCAATACCAATAATTAGCATGGCGTTTCACTTACCCTTCCCTAAATGTATCCCGATACAACTCAAGTATTGTAGCACAATGCACGCTTTTTTTCATCAATGTTGCACGTTGTATTTCTTCCATTTCCGGATCTTGGCCCTGAATGTTTTGAACGGTGCTACGGAATTGATATGAATCCATCTCGCCATAGGCCAGTTCGGATTGGTGCCTGTCCACTTGTGAACGCCCTGGGTGAAGAGTTCTTCATGACTGAGTGTGTCCACCCAATCCAGCCACGTTTGCTCAGCCAACTTGAACATATCGCGTAATTCATATAGAGAGTGGTGGGAATAGGTCTTGTAGAATGATTGGTATAGTTCGCCTAGTCTATTCCACTTATAATTCGGGGCAGGCATGATGACGGTTTTCCCTTCTCGTTCGTCTCTGTCCCAACTCATGACAAGATGAAGCCATCCAAGCTGATAGGCTATCATTTCTGCAGGTGTTTTATCTACTTCGTCGATTCGAGTATCCTTGTGGCTTTCGTCGATGTCCTGGAATTCACCGTCAAACCGTAAGTAGGCGGTATGAATGGCTTCTTTTAACTCTGATTTGGAAGCGTAGTCGTAGCTAGACATCTAATCGCTCCTTTACATGATATTGGTGATACTCACCCTTTATATGTACCATTCTCAATATGACAACCGTATGTCTTATTCAAAAATAAAAAAATCTCGTTTTTTGTGATTTTATGAAACATCATTTGGTGTGTTCGCGAAAAAGAACGAAAAATTAATAGAAAAATTAAGACAAAAGATAAGTAATTAGACATATTTTAATATTTATTTAAGTGCCTATAATTATTGGAGTATAGCGATTAGGGGCCCTCATTGGTGTATGGATATGATTTCCTCCATCAATACGTTATATACCGTTTGCTTTAGTATTCATAAATCCAATTGAGAAGGGAATTGTTATATGAAATCGAGTTTGTTAAAAAAATGTGCAAGTGTAATGTTAAGCAGTACGTTGGCACTGTCTTTATCATTACCGCTATTAGGCCATGCACAGGCTGATGAGAATGTACAGGTAAGTGATGATTTTGAACAAGGAGAAGCTCGAGGCTGGTCCGCAGATTCGGGGAACTGGTCTGTGGTCAAGGACGGGAATGGTTCTACATACCAACAATCTAGTCGAAGCGAAAGCCATTCCGTTAAAGGAAATACCTCATGGACGAATTATAGTGTGCAAGCAGATGTATATGTAAATGATTTTAATGGCTCTAATCGAGTATATGTGGCAGGTAGATACACAGATTCTAACAACTTCTATGCAGCATCGTTGTACAATAAGAAAGGCGGAGCCCTTGAGATTCGTAAAAAAGTTAATGGATCTATGAAGACATTGGCTACCAATAAAAAATACAAACTAGACACCAATACATGGTACAGAGTGAAGCTGGAGCTATCCGGTTCGGAAATCAAAATGTATGTTAATGATCAGCTGGAGTTATCCGCCACAGACACTAGTCTCACTGCTGGAGCTATGGGTCTGGTAACGTCTAAAGCAGTTGCCCAGTTCGACAATGTGATTGTATCGGGTGCTTCTTCAGAAGGGAATGCAAGTACACCACCTGTGAAGCCGACACCGGGTCCGGGTACAGAACAACCAACTCCAGGGATGGACCCCGGTGTAACCTCCAAAAATAATTATAATTTGACTGGCTTTTCGTATGGTAATACAGGTGGTGGGAACATTACCGATACCGATGCTAATTACAAAAAGGTGTACAATGCTGTAGATCTCAACGAAGCACTGAAAAAAGGCAGCAAGGTTAAAGTGATTGAAATTATGAACGATCTGGACCTTGGCTGGAATGAAATCCCTAGCGCTGCGAAGGCAATGCCATTTAGCGCCAACAATCCTGTACAAACACATCCTGTTCTGAAAAAGACAGGGGTGAGCAAAGTCTATATCGAGAATATGAATGGAGTTACGATTTTCTCGGCCAATGGTGCGAAAATCAAGCATGCCGGTTTTGTTATCAAACGAAGCTCTAATCTGATTTTCCGTAACCTTGAATTTGATGAACTGTGGGAATGGGATGAAGCAACCAAAGGAAACTATGACAAGAATGACTGGGATTATATTACCATCGAAGGTGCAAGCTCTAAGGTATGGATCGACCATTGTACATTTAACAAAGCCTATGATGGCCTGGTAGATGTGAAAAAGGGCAGTAACGGAGTTACAATTTCCTGGTCATTGTTCAAAGGAGATGACCGCAGCTCCAACAGCTGGGTAACCCAACAAGTCAATGCCATGGAAGCAGATAAGTCCTCCTACCCTATGTACGCTTATTTGAGAAGCAGTGCAGTGGGCATGAGTAAAGAAGATATCATTGATATTGCAGCAGGACAAAAGAAAGCGCATCTGGTGGGTGCCACGGAAATGGCAGGCGACAATGCGGATTTGGAAGTGACGCTGCATCATAATTATTATCTGGATATTCAGGACCGTATGCCACGTTTGCGTGGTGGTAATGCGCATGCATATAACATCGTTATGGATGATGCTGGATTGGCCAGAGCCAAAAAAAGAATTACGTCCGACATGGCCAAAGCGATCGCTGCCAAAGGATATCATTTTGACGTCGTGGGTAATGGTGCGATTTCAACAGAAAACGGCGCAGTGCTGCTAGAAAAATCGTATTTAATTGATGTGTTTTCTCCGGTGCGTAATAATCAAAAAGACCCTAACAAAGCGGATTATACAGGTGAAATCAAAGCCGAGGATGTTATCTTGTCGGACAACGGTGCCGTGTTCAGAGGCGGCAGTGACGCTGCGAATAGCCCGTTAGCTCCTTATCCAGCAAAGGCTAAGAGCTTCTCTTGGAATGGGTTCACAACGTTGCCATACAGCTATACAGCCGAAGACCCTGCCAACTTGGTTGCTCAATTGCAGGCCAAGGACGGAGCGGGCGCAGGCAAGCTGAACTGGTCGAGTGAGAACTGGCTCAAAACGGTGTACAATACAGCCGCTACGAAAGATGCACAAGTGGAAGAAGATTCCGAGTAGGTAGTTTTGAAAAAAAGCAGTCAGGACAGATGCGCTCTGTTCTGACTGCTTTTTTTGTTAAACATGTTTAGGCTGCGTTCGGTACGAACTTAACCAATAACGACAAATGAGGATACGCCAGCAGGTACGGATCTAACGCGGAATAATACTCCATCATCTCTAAAAGTACGCAGAATATAAGGCTGGTTCGTAGGTGTGCGGACTCTGTTGAATCGGGCAGTACCAAAGCGGTCGAAGCCTGCAGCTTGGACAAAGGTTCCATCTAAACGCCGGAGTGTTGCAAAAAATCCAGACGTGTTAAAAGGTACACCATCATTGTTAGCCCAGATAACTGTGAATCTACGAAGGGTTTGTGTTGGACTCACATTGCGATATCTCGTAACAGGAACCTTTCTGCCCGTAGATTTCAGCGTTTGTGGAGGACGAATGGCCACTAAAAATCAACTCCTTTGTTGTGATGAGATATTAAATGCACACAAAGGAGTGTTGGACCGTGCTATAAACTACTCTTCCTTAAAATAGGCATATAACGAACTTAGCACCTCATTATGCCCAATCGCGCCGTAGCGTGAAGAGGTCTTTTAACGCGTCTGTAGACAGCTCAGTAATCCAGCCCTCGGTGCTGGTGATAATTTGGTCACTGAGCTGCTGCTTGCTCTCCAGCATTTCATCAATACGTTCCTCCAGCGTACCCAACGAGATAAATTTGTGAACCTGTACATCTTTGGTTTGTCCCATCCGGTAGGCTCGGTCTGTGGCCTGATTTTCAACAGCCGGATTCCACCAGCGATCAAAGTGAAAGACATGGTTGGCAGCCGTCAGATTGAGACCCACCCCCCCGGCCTTGAGCGATAAAATAAACACAGACGGCTGCTCGTCAGGGGGAAGCGTATGCGATTGGAATTGCTCAATCATTCGGTCACGCGCAGTTTTGGATGTACTACCGTTCAGATAGAGCACGGGTTCTTGAAGTTCCTGAGCGAGTACCTGCTGAAGCATCTGTCCCATACCAATATACTGTGTAAAAATAAGACAGCGCTCGCCCTCTTCCCGCAGCTCCTTGACCATAGCCAGAATGCGCTCCAGCTTGGATGAACGGCTAATAACCGCTTCAAGATCGGGCTGACTATAACCAGAAGCTGCTGCATCCAGGAGCGCCTCCTTAGTTAAGAGAGCAGGGTGGTTACAAAGCTGCTTCAACTGGGTCAGGGCTGATAAAATGGCTCCTTTGCGCTCGATCCCCTCCAGCTTCTGCATCCGTTCCATCAGTTCTTTAACAATCTGATCATAGAGCGCACCCTGCTCGGAGGTGAGGTGAATGTACGTTTTCATCTCATTCTTGTCAGGCAAATCAAGCTGTATCGCAGGGTCCTTCTTTTTGCGACGTAGCATGAAGGGCTGAACCAGCTTTTGCAAATCCAACGTGCGCTGCTCATTATGTTCTTTTTCAATAGCATTCATGAAGCGATTGCTAAAGGCGCGTGAGCTGCCCAGATAACCTGGATTGATGAAATCATAAATGGACCATAGCTCGGACAGCCGATTTTCAATAGGTGTTCCTGTCAACGCGATACGATGACGTGCAGGGAAGCTGCGCACAGCTGTGGATTGCTTGGTTTGCGCATTTTTAATGTTTTGCGCTTCATCCAGGCAGATCGAATCCCAAGTCATGCTCTGCAGCAGCTCTTGGTCCAGAGTTGCCGTAGCGAAGGAGGTCAGGATGACATCAGCTTGCTCGACTTTTTCGCGGAACAAGTCTCCTTGCTCCCGTTTGCTTCCATAGTGCAGCATGACCTTCAAGGAGGGAGCGAAGCGGCTGAGCTCCTTCTGCCAGTTGCCCAGCACTGAAGTCGGGCAAATCAGCAGCGAACTGGAGCGCACACCTGTCTCGGCGGCAATGTCCTGTAGGTGCAGTAAATAAGTGATAAACTGCACCGTTTTGCCGAGTCCCATATCATCGGCTAGGCACGCGCCCAATCCGAAGCGTCGCAAAAAGGCAAGCCATGCATACCCGTCCTGCTGATACGTCCGCAGCTCGGCTTGCAGCCCATCGGGTACGTCCAAAGCGGGCCATTCCGATTGCCGTCCGAGCTGGCTGATCAGCTTCAGTAGATGAGCGTTCAGCTCTACTTCCAGTCGGAAGCGTGCCGGGTCCTCCGGCTGCTCGCCCGAGGCGTCGCCTTCAGGCTCGTCGGTGTTACCAAGCAGATGCAGCTGCAGGATGTCCTGAAAGGACAATCCCTGAGTGCTGTCGATCCCGGCCATGGCGCGGCGGATTTGCGCCAGCAGCGCAGGGTCGAGCGCGATCCATTGGCCGCGGAAGCGCACCAAGCGCTCGTTGCGAGCCACGAGCTCGGCGAACTCCGACTCGCTCAGATCGGCATCGCCGATGGCCACACGCCAATCGAACTGGACAATGGAGTCCAGTCCGAACAGCGAGCTGCCCTTCGAGCGCTCTCCCGCACCTTCGCCTGGGCGAACCTTGGCTCGCAGCTTTGGCTTCTTGCGGGTGGCTGCCTCCCACCAGGCTGGCAGCAGCACCTGCCAACCGCTTTCCAGCAGACGCTGGCTGTCGGTCGTCAGGAATTGCCACGCTGCCTCGTCGGAGAGCGGGCGACTCAGTATATCGTCGTGGCTTCCGGCACGCTGGCCTGCGGGCAAAATAGCGGTCAAGCGTTCCAGCCACCCGCCTGAGCGCTCACGCACATGCGCCGTCCACGCTTCGGGCCATGAGCCGGAGGCATAACCGTCATCGGCGAGCTGTACAGGCACCAGCAAGGCCGGGTCCTGCTTGTCCTGCAACACAAGCTTGAGCTGCCAGGACGGCTCGTCGTCCTCCAGCTCTGGCTCCAGTAGTTGCAGAAGCGGACGGAACGGCGCCGTATCGGACTTCCAGCCAATGGCGATCAGCCATGCCTGAGCATCCAGGCCTGCTGCGACCTGGCGTTGGGGAGCGAAGAGAATCGGATATTCTCTTCGCAAGTCAGCAGCTTCCGCTTCGGTGCCGTACCAGCGCTGAAATACAGCGGCCGAGAACGCCGCTACCAGCCCATCGCGCTCGTTCTCATCCAGGTTGTCCAGCAAAGCAAGTTCTGCTGGTTGGATGCTTTCCAATGCTTCTGCATCCCACTTCCAGTGCAGCTTCCCTGCCTGGAACGACGTGAAGCTGGGCACATAGGCTTTCGTTTCAATACAGTGAGCCAATGGAGGGATCAGCCGAAGCCACGGGGCATTGGCCTCGTCCCAGATCCATTCGATATGCTGTAGAAGCTCCTGCTCTGCCAGAAAAGGAATCACTTGCTCCGAGGGCAGCACGATAATATCTGTGTCTTGAACATGCTGAATCTCTAGCTCGGTGCCATAAAATGAAGCCTCATGCCAAGCAAACAGACGTTGCTTCAACATTTGACCGGAAATGCTATAGTTCATGGAGGAATCGCCATAAATTAGCGCGTCTCCATAGGTAGTTAATTGGATGTGCACCGTAATCGTTTCGGTATATTGGCTCATGATAACAATTTCCCTTTCCGCAATTCCTCCTGTAGCGCCCGCAGGCGGCTGTGACGGCTGGTAAAGGTCATGAAGAACAGCTCCCAGCGTGTTTCTTGCTTCATTTTTTTGTACAGCTTGAACAATCGCTTTAACAGCTTAACTGCCGCTTTATAGCTAGATCTGTTTTTTTCCAGCACATAACGTTCTACCGCTTGATGGTAAAAGGGCAGCAGCAACTCAGGCGCGTTCTTTTCGATGGGTTGCAGCACGCTCACCCGAAAACTCAAAGGTTCACTGCGTATGCTTAGCTGATAGTCGATCCATTGCCGCCATTTTTCATGAGCAAGCAGGGCCTCTTCATACATCCCCCCGGCAAATGGAAGCATACCCATCAGCGTGTCCCACATGTCCTGTTCTGCTTCTGGAAGGTGCTGCAACACCAGCTCCCAATCATGCATATAATCCTGTAAATGATCGTCCCGATGACTGTGAAGGAGGGGGCCGATATGCTGCAGTCCATCCTTGAGACGTACCCAATCTGCGGCCTGTCGCAATGCATGTAAGAACAATAGCAACTGGCTGGAGGAGATTTTTAGTGGAAAAGCTCGTTCCGCCTCCTCTAGCAGTTCCCAGGCTTTAGGATCCTGCGCTTGGTAAACATACATCCAGCTCCGAGCCAGCATCCACGGAAGCCGTGCCAACGTAGCACTATGCTCCTCTTCAGCTGAATGTAAATGCTGCAATTCCTCCGCATATATGCTGGATTTCTGCCTTGCAGGATGCACCCAGTACAGCCAAAACTGATAGTACGCGTCTGAAAAATAAGTACCGTTCCGCGACTCTGTCAGCATTTTTTGACGTAAATAAGCTAAAGTTTCTGCCATACGAGCTTCGTACATCGGTTCATCAGTTAGCTCCAGAGGACGCTCAAAATCACGCTCGATCGCCTCTTTAAGTTCATCTGCGGCGATTTGGGTGTAGTAGCCCATATAGCTATGAGTGGGATAACCCGTCATGGGGGCCTGGGGTACCAGCTTCTCCAGCACACGCAGATGAGCATGTAGTCCATATAGCTGCTGCATACCGGGTAAGAGCGGCGGCTTCACAGCATAGATCGAAGCTAAAGCACTTTGCACATATTGGGAATTTTGAGTGTGCACATGATTAAGGGCGATACACTGATCGAACAGATCATGCCATTCGGAAACGGGCATGTCCGGTAGGTTGCTTGCTTTTTTACGGAGAGCATCTCTTGTTGCTTCCTTGTGATCCGGCGAAGGGTTCGACCGGAAAGCAGGTGTGGTACGGGTGTCTGCTTTTGTAGTCAGCCGTGTGAATCCTGCCGAATGAGCGTTCACTAATGCATGCACGGAACGTTCCTGTTCATTCGCGTAATTCAGCAATACGGCGATCATATGCTTGCAGTTGGTGCGAACAGGGCATGTACATCTGCTGGCAGCAAAAGCACTCAAGTGGAGATCCACTTCGTAGAGCTCATTCCCGTCCACGACAGCCGCGATATGGTCAGCATCAGGCATTGCGAATTCTTTGACCTTTCCCTGCTTGAAATACTGAAAACCTCGTTTGATCGTCACATCATTAAAATGGTCAGCCACGTTTTGAATAAGCTGCTGCCACTGTATATCATCCATAAGATAGGTTGGTTTCATATGCATTAGTCTCCTAAGAGAGAATAGTTGATCTGATATTGACCTGATAGTAGCTTAACTCTTCCATTATATCAGTTCACGAATGTAAATTGAGTGGAGGGAGCAGTTGGGAAATTCCGAAGAATAACCGCTGGGGTAAAAAGTGAAAAACCCCTTACGCTATAGCATAAGGGGGGAGTCATTGGCAAGAACGAGGAGGGAGTATCCTCTACTTCTTCCCATTTGGCTTCTCTGTTCGATGGAAGACCATAGAGATGACGAGAAGCACCAAAGGTACTGCCGCGCATACAACAATTCCGAAATAACCTATTATTTTATCAAAGTTGCCTATTTCAATAAAATTTTGGGGATACATGCTCAGGCAAAATAATATAATTAATGGGAGATAACAGATAAACCTGTTCCACTTTTGGGTGAGTTGGCTGATCCCAGCTACAATATAGAAATAATAATTTGAGGCGGTCATGAAAATTTTGATCGTCCACAAAATGATAAATAATATTTCAAATCGTTCCAGGAACGCGCCGGGGAATTCAATTTGCTGTGCAAAAGAAACGACGGGCCACTGCAATCGGGAAACTTCTTCAACGGACATACAGCCAACGACCATCGTTACCATTAAAATATACAAACCCATTGCAATCGAGTAGCCGATCCACCCGGCCTTCCATGCTTTTTGGGGGTGGGTCATCACATTAGTTAAGATAAGGATCGATTCAAAACCCATTGTAGAGAAAGGTATAACTTTAAGTGATTCAAAGATCGGATGCCATCCTTTATGGAAAACAGGGCGCAAATTATCAAGATTAAAATGGTTGATATTAAGAACGATCAACAATAAAAAAACAATAAAGGTTAAAGGGAAAAAAAGCTCGATCAATCGAACCATTGCATGGAGACCGCCCCAGGTCAAATACCCGATAAGCAGAAGAAATGGCAAGAGAATCATGCTTATTGGGGTTCTCTCCAGTGCAAGACCCTTGAGAAATTCCGCCATCATTCTACATACAAGAGAGCAGATCATCATGCAAAATACAATAAATGCAATATTGATCAGAAGGCCGATGAATTTACCTACAATCACAGGATTGAATTCATAGAACGTCTTCCCTGGAAATCGTCCGCACAATTTAACATGGATAAAAATGACAACGATTCCAAGCAGAGTTGCCAGCAAAAGTCCCTGCCACACGTCGGGCGTGTGCGTCTTCTCCGCAATGGTTCTTGGTAAGCTGACAATACCCACAGCATACACGGTCGAAGTGACGGTAAATAAGGCTTGCAGGGTGGATATTTTTTCCTTTTTCATGGAAGGTATATTAGACATTATTCACCCTCTCCTTTTGTATAAGCACCAGTTCGCTCGATCTGTACTTTAGCCTTAACATCGATTGGTATTTGACTGAATGTATCTTGCCAATTTTCCTTTACCTGATCCCAGTAAGCGGGATAGTTCACTTTTACTTTTGTGCCAAAACCGACCACATCTGCTCTCATTTCTTTCTGGAGTGTGTTTAGCGATTGGGATACGGTATGTTTGATTTCATCCTGTGCCTCTTGTGTAGCGGTTCGGATGAACGATTCCTTCAAGAAGTCCTCAAAATCAACCGAATTTTCGTTTAATTTGATATCTGCTTTAATACGAACTGTGAATGAGAGATCCTGTCCATTGAGGTGGGGAATAAGTTTTGTATGGACATCCTCAACTTCAAACACCATGGATTGATTTGACTTTGAGCTCTCAGTTCTAATAATTGAGCCCTTCGTTTTTCCCAGCATCCAGTTGATTCCGATGACATCCTCTTCGTCCAGCCAATAAGCAAATTTCTTCGTTTTGCCGCTGACCAGAGCTGCGCCTGAGAAGTGGTTGCCTCCATTGGTTTCTAGACATTGAATGAGGAAGTCAGCTCCTTGTGAGATATGCGTAGAAATTTCTCCTAAGGTTATTCTATAAGGTATTTTTGAGTTTAAATTGCTGTTTTTAGCCATTGCTTCAAGGTCAATAGAAGGGATCTCTTGATGTTTACCGATCTTATTGAGCGCTTCTTTTGCATTGCCTTTTATGATCATAACAAGTGATTTTCGACTTGGTTTATAGGAGCGAGTAAACGTATCTAACAACTGGTCGATTCTTCTTTTTTGTATAGCTTGATCACTAATCAAAATCAGGCGAATAAAACTATATAAAGGAGCACGGGATACCTGCTTGGCCTGTTCCCTGGAAGCAGACTGGATGGAATCCTTGTTAAAGGTTGTTACGTTGCTGTACATATTTTTTTTGGATTTCTGCACGATTAAGTGCTGGTAGGTAAGTTCCAGCATATCCTGCTGATCCATATCAATGGCGACACCTTGAATAATACTCAAGTTATCGATCTCTCTGCTATCCCAACAACCGGTGAGGAGAGCACACACGATCCATGCGGCAAAGCATTTTTGCACCCAGAGGGTGCGACGAAACAGAAAGGCGTAAGAAATCATAGGTTTACTTCCTTTTCCTGTTAGAATGTGTTTCGTCCTGTGTTTTTAGCATGATCGGACGCTTTCTGAGGTATTTAAAAGGAACCCGTATCAAGGTGTCTTGTTGATCTCTTAGCCGAACAGGGGCCAGGGGTGACATGTAAGGAACTCCAAAGCTTTTGATCTGGACCATGTGTACGCCTAAAAAAATAAAGGCTAAAATTACTCCATACAGCCCATAAACCCCTGCGATCATCATAATGGGAAAACGAAGAAGCCGGATTCCGATACTGCCGCTGTACTGCGGGCTTGCAAAGGACGCAATGGCAGTAAGACCAACAACAATAATCAGAAAAGCACTTACAACCGCCGCCTCGACAGCTGCTTGTCCAATAACAAGACCGCCTACAATACCGATGACCTGTCCTATCCCTTTGGGTAGCCGCAGACTTGCCTCACGCAATATTTCCAATGCCACTTCCATAATTAAAGCCTCCACAAAAACGGGAAAAGGGATTCCCTCCCTTGAGGCAACGATAGATATGACCAGCTCAGGCGGGATTAATCCAGGATGGAAAGAAATGAGTGCAACGTACAACGAAGGCAGGAATGTTGCAATGAACAACGCCATTAAACGAAGCATACGGAAAAATGTTCCTAAAGGAAAACGCTCATAATAATCCTCTGGGGATTGAGCCAGCATCCAGAAGGTCATGGGAGCAATTAGGACAAAAGGGGTGCCATCTAGCATAATGACAACCCTCCCTGACATTAAGGCCGTTATCGCTTTATCCGAGCGTTCAGAGGCTTGAATCTGGGGAAACGGAGACCATGGATGTTCCTCGATCCATTGCTCAATAACCCCGGTATCAGAAGCATCATCCACATCAATCGTTTTGACTCTTCGCTTCACTTCCTGAACTAGCTCCGGATTTGTGATATCCGATATGTACAAGATTGCTAATTTACGGGAGGATCTCCTTCCAATGGTTATTTTGTCTATTCTGAAACTAATATCTTTGATGTGCCTTCTAACCATTGCCAGGTTACTTTCCAAATCCTCAATAAAACCTTCCCTTGGTCCTCTAACCAAAGTTTCGGTGCTGGGTTCATCAACACTTCGCGAAGGAAATTTGCCTGTAGAAGCAAAAAAAACATCATCCGTTCCTTCGATCAGCAGACAAGTATATCCCGATAATACTTTGCTTACACACGTCTCAAGGTCTGTCCCTTCTGTCATATCGATCGTAAATGCTGTCTGCTGTATCAACTCCTCCTTTATTTTCTCAGGATTAACTTGGGAGTGGTTTTCACGGACTCCAGTTAAAATGAGCGGCTTGACGATTTGTTCGTTAATCATACTTGTATCCGCAATACCGGAGAGATAGATCATAATGACATGAATTCCCGTTTGGCCTACATTCATTTTTTTGAAGACGACATCAGGAAGATGACCCAGGGTCTTTTTTAGATGGTCCAATTTCGCCTTGAGTGGTCTTGCCAATGACGTTTCCCCCTTCAAAAAACTTAAGCATGATATGCATGTAATATGTGTAAAATAGTGATAAATATTCATGAATCCTTTTGTACAGTACAAGAAAAAAACGAACACCTAATGGTGTTCGTCTCTAGTCATACATAACGTCATATGAACTTAATCAGAATGAGATCATTTTTTGAACTCGTAAAAATGTTCCTCCAGCATACTCAAAGAAAGCTCGGCTGTAGTGGCTACCACGATATCCGCACCTTGCATTTGCGAAGGCGTTCCTACACCGACCGCGAACATCCCGGCGCCCTTGATCGCCTGAATGCCGGCCTGTGCGTCTTCTATGCCGATACAATCGGCAGGCTGAACGCCCAAATTCGCAGCTCCGGCGAGGAAAATTTCTGGGTCAGGCTTGCCATTCCGAATGGCCGTAACATCCACCACACTGTCAAAATAGTGTGCTAGCTCCAGCCGATCCAGTATAAACGCTGCATTTTTGCTCGCAGAGGCGAGCGCGATGCCGGTTCGGGCTTCACGAAGCTCCTTCAGAAGCGCTTTAATACCGGGAAGAACGTCTGCGGGAGTTAAAGCTGAGATAAGCCGCTGATACTCGGTGTTTTTTTGCATGGCCAGTTCTTGCTTGCCTTCTTCTGATAACGTATCGGACAGGTTACCACGCACTAGTATTTTTTCGAGTGATTCCGTACGGCTGATTCCTTTTAACTGTTCATTAAATTCCCGATCAAAAGGGATGCTGAGCGCTGCCGCCAAGCTGCCCCATGCCTGAAAATGATATTCAGCCGTATCTGTAATGACTCCGTCCAGATCAAAAATAACTGCTTTCATATGCTTTCCCCCTGTCTGGTCCATTTATGAAGCACTGTTCGCCATTAACGATTGCCCACTGGTAATGTGCGTTGGCTGTCCATACAGCTCCAGCGTCAGCGGTTCTCCGTCCAGCAGGGTAATGACTACTTCACCCTCCTGTACGAGAATACTTAGCAAGCGGCCGCGATAGTTGATTTTAAACGTATATTTGTTCCAGTCCTTCGGCAGAAAAGGGGAAAAGCTGAGTGTTTCATTATAGGTTCTCATCCCGGCAAATCCCTGTACAATCGCCAGCCAGCTTCCTGTCATGGAGGTGATATGGAGTCCGTCTTCGGTATCGTTATTATAGTTATCCAGATCCAGACGGGCCGTCCGTTTATACATTTCGACTGCCTTATCTTCCATTTTGAGTTCAGCGGCCAGCACGGCATGAATCGAAGGAGATAGACTGGATTCATGAACGGTCATCGGCTCGTAAAATGCAAAATTTCGCGCTTTTTCCTCCAGCGTGAACTGGTCTCCAAAGAAATAGAGCCCTTGCAGCACATCTGCTTGCTTAATGAAGCAGGAACGTAGGATTTTATCCCATGACCATTTCTGATTAAGTGGCAGATTGCTCGGATGCAAAGTGGATACAGGCTGCAAATCCTTATCCATAAAGGTATCGTGCTGTACGAAGACGCCTCGCTCTTCATCATACGGATAATACATGTTGTTGATGATATCTTGCCAATGTGCAAGCTCATCAGCTGTAACTGCCAGGCGCTGCGCTTTCTCAGTCGAAATTTGAGGCAAGACCGATAATGTATATTTCAGAACCCATGCAGCCAACGTATTGGTATACCAGTTATTATTGACGTTATTTTCGTATTCGTTCGGCCCAGTAACCCCGTGGATCATATACTGCTGACGACTGTTGGAAAAATGAACCCGATCGGCCCAGAAGCGGCTAATTTCGACCAGTACATCGATTCCGTATTCATGCAGATAAGTCAAGTCACCCGTATAATTGGTGTAATTGTAAATGGCATATGCAATCGCACCGTTACGATGAATTTCCTCGAAGGTAATTTCCCATTCGTTATGGCATTCCACGCCTGTAAAAGTGACCATAGGGTACAATGCCCCTCGAAGCCCTTGCTGGGCTGCGTTATGCTTGGCACCTTCCAATTGTTGGTGACGGTACAGCAACAGATTTCGCGTTACGTCCGGGTCTGCAAGCGCCAGGTACATAGGTACGGCATATGCTTCTGTATCCCAATAGGTGGCACCGCCATATTTTTCACCCGTAAAGCCCTTCGGTCCGATATTCAGACGGGCATCTTCACCGTAGTACGTAGAGAATAGCTGGAAAATGTTAAAGCGTATTCCCTGTTGGGCCTCCGTATCCCCCTCGATTTCGACATCTGCCTTGTCCCAGCGTCTGGCCCAAGCGTCGATATGCTCTTGCTTTAGAGAGGTGTAGCCTTTGTTCACAGCTTCCACGGCAATGCGTTCAGCTTGCGGAATCAATGCATCCTTTTCCATATCGCGTGAAGTGGTGACGGCTACAATTTTTTGCAGTTGGATACGGTCCCCTGGCGAGACGTTATATTGATAGTGGCGTGCAGCATACAAAAAGCTCTCTTCCGTCGTCTGCTCATCCTGTCCCTCGGTTACAATACCCATGGTAGCGTTTACGGTAAAGCGCGGAATACCGAAGGGATTATCTATCGTCGTTGTGGACAGACTGATGAATTGCTCTTGAACCTCACGGGCCTCTTCCAGCCAAAATACCTCGTCATAGTTGGTGTCCTCATTTTTCGTATTGCCGTCCAAATAAGGAACAAGCTCAATGCTTAAAGGCTGATCGCTTATATTTTCGACCTGATAATCAATCAGGCATAATTCACGTGTGGTAATGCTCAGAAAACGCTCTGTAGTGATACGAACCTGGTCGTTCACAGTACAAGCGCGCCGCAGGATTCCCTGCTTCATGTCCAGCTCCTGCACAAAATCGCTGATCTGTGCCGTAAATAAGTCCACTTCCTCTTGGTTTACAATCAGACGGATGCCGATGAAATTCATAGCATTGATGACCTTGCCAAAATATTCAGGATAGCCGTTCTTCCACCAGCCTACCTTTGTTTTGTCAGGGAACCATATACCGGAGATATACGTCCCTTGATGATGATCCCCTGAATAAGTTTCTTCAAAATTGCCGCGCATGCCCATATAACCGTTGCCTATGGACGTTAAGCTTTCCTGTAATCGCATGTGTGTGCTATGTAGAGTGTGTGTTGTCAGCTTCCAACTATCTACGTCAAATAATCGGTTGTAAACCATGATTGCGTACCCCTCTCGGAAAATGAGATCGTTGTTTTAACGGAACCAATATATGAGCGAGTTCAGTATATAGTGCAACCGTTTGCCCTGTCAACGCAAAAAAACTGATTTTATGAATATCCACAAAATCAGTTCTTGTTCATTTCTTAGAGATTCATAGTGTCTGGCTTGATTTGCGCTCTACAATTCGGTGGGGAACAATGATGTGCTTGGTCAATTCTTTCGGGTCTTTAATTTTTTCGATCAGACTTTTGGCAGCCTGATAACCAAGGCTGAAGATATCAATATCCACGGAAGTAAGAGGGGGATTCATCAGCTCAGCCAGCATCAAGTTATTAAAGCTCACCATGGAAAGCTGCTCTGGCATGGATACGCCTAACTGAGCAAGCATTTTCTGTACGGCCATGGCTACAAGGTCATCGCTAACGATCATCGCTGTAGGTGGCGGGGAAGCCTGTAATAACGTGCGCATGTCCTCCAGATTAAAGGGCTCCCTAACCACGTATTCTTTTGGTAGAGGCAAGCCAGCCTCTCGTAGCGCATCTTGGTAGCCTCGGAGTCTTTCAAGATTTACGATGTGTTCCTGATCACCGCCAACATAAGCAATGCGCTCATGCTTCAGCCCCGTCAAATAAGTGACCACATCTTTGGCAGCCTGGTAGTTATCGTTGTCTACATGGGTAGTTTCACTGACAAACTGCTGAGGCTTGCCGATGACGGTATAGGGGATTTTCTCTTTATGAAGATACTCCACGATGCTGTCCTTTTGCTTGGAGTACAGGACAATGTAGCCGTCAACGCGTCCGGTCCGGGTCATCAACTTTACGCGGGATAGCAATTCATCACTCGTCTTGCCTGTGACAATCGACAGTGTATAGTTGTGCTCGTTTACCCATTCGCTGATCCCGCGTAGGCTTTCCGGAAAGAAAGGATTCTGAAAGATCGCCACGTCCGATTCAGGCATAATAATGCCTATCGACTGTGTGACACGGTTAGCCAGGCTTTGAGCGGAATAGTTGGGTTCATAGCCAAGCGCCTTCATTTCTTTGCGAACGCGTGCCTTGGTGGCTTCGCTGATTTTGGGGCTGTCTTGAATGACACGGGATACGGTGGAAGTAGCAACTTTAGCACGTTTTGCGACATCTTTGATGGTTACTGCCATCGTCTTCGTCTCCTTTTGCTATCTCAAGCAGAAAATATTATGTTCTATCATACGATATTGCTCCAATTTCAACAAATTAGCGGCTTTTTCGAGTATTTCTATCATCATTAACCAAGATATTTATAACTAGGGTATTGCCAATAGAAAGCGATATCATTATAATAATCGTGCAACCGATTGCATAATATTTTTTATTGAGCACTACCCATGCTATACATACTATAAGGGATGGAGACTGAACGAGCATGAAAAAACTTCTATCATTTGATTTTTGGCAAAAGCTTGGGAAGGCACTTCTTGTGGTTGTTGCTGTCATGCCAGCAGCCGGGATTATGATTTCACTTGGTAAAGTAGTGGCGATGTTGGCTGGCGATATTCATTTCTGGGTGACTGTCGGCGGGGTCATGGAGAATCTGGGCTGGGGCATTATCAACAACTTACACATCCTGTTTGCCGTGGCGATTGGTGGTTCCTGGGCTAAGGAACGAGCGGGCGGGGCTTTTGCGGCTCTAATTGCCTTTGTTCTCATCAATATTTCAACAGGAACGATTTTGGGCGTATCCTCGAAGATGCTAACCCAGGAAGGAGCAACCACTCATACCCTCTTCGGTGCAACGATTCCGGTTAGTGGTTATTTCACCTCTATTTTGGGGGCTCCTGCACTCAATATGGGTGTGTTTGTCGGTATTATCTCCGGCTTTGTCGGGGCCGTGGTGTTTAATAAATACTATAATTATCGCAAGCTCCCCGATGCTCTAGCTTTTTTTAACGGTAAGCGCTTTGTCCCTTTTGTCGTGATTTTATGGTCTGTAATCGTTAGTTTGATCATGTCTGCTGTCTGGCCATTTGTCCAAGGAGGGATTAACCAATTTGGCGTCTGGTTGGCGACTTCGGGAGAGTCGGCTCCTTTTGTAGCGCCGTTTGTCTATGGTACACTAGAAAGACTGCTGATTCCTTTTGGTCTTCATCATATGTTGACCGTTCCTATTAACTATACTCAACTTGGTGGCGTTTACACGGTGCTCACGGGTTCTGGAGCAGGAAGCGTTGTTGCTGGGCAAGACCCGCTGTGGCTGGCTTGGGCTAGTGATCTCAGTGCGCTTCGTGGTACGGATCCGGCAGCCTACAACAGCTTGCTGGGAGACGTAACGCCTGCCCGCTTCAAGGTAGGACAGATGATCGGCGGAGCGGGTATCCTTATGGGGCTGGCCGTGGCTATGTATCGCCGCGTAGATAAAGATAAACGCAGCAAGTACAAGTCAATGATTTTCTCTGCAGCAGCAGCCGTCTTTTTAACAGGGGTGACGGAGCCGCTGGAGTTCATGTTTATGTTCGTAGCGCCCGTGTTGTATGTAGTTTATGCTATTCTTACCGGAATCGCGTTCGGAATGGCTGATATCATACATCTGCGTTTACATTCATTTGGTATGATTGAACTGCTGACTCGATTGCCATTGTCTATAAATGCGGGGTTGGTACAGGATATAATCAACTTCGTGCTGACTTGTGTTGTGTTTGCGGTAGCAACCTACTTTATCGCGTATTTTATGATCGGTAAATTCAAAATGGCTACGCCAGGAAGACTGGGGAACTATACGGATGAGGAGCCCCAAGCGACTTCCGAGGCAGAGAGTACATTAACGGATGGTGTGGCAGCGGTTTCAACTCAAAATCAATTGGCTGCGGATATCATCAAGACACTTGGGGGTGAGCAGAACATTGTCGAGGTGGATGCTTGCATGACCCGTCTGCGTGTGACGGTGAAGGATACAGAAGCTGTCGGGGATGAAAAGACGTGGAAAGCGCTAGGCGCCTTGGGCTTAATTAAAGTAGATAATGGGGTACAAGCGGTTTACGGACCAAAGGCCGATGTGCTTAAATCAGATATACAAGACATACTCAATAGGTGATTAGCTTGAAATTGTTAACCTTAAATGCACATGCTTGGATGGAAGAAAACCAACACGATAAGCTGAGGCAATTGGCTGCTTTTATTGATGAACAGCAGTTTGATGTCATTGCTTTGCAGGAAGTGAATCAGTCCATGAAAGAGACTCCTTTGTCAGCGGACGATTTGGGCGCGTACTATAGTGCAGATCCTGAAGTTGTCATTAAACGTGATAACTATGCTTATGTGCTGAATGGGCTATTGTCCGATGCCTATCACTGGACGTGGGCTCCTGCGCATGTGGGTTTTGCCAAATATGACGAGGGTTTGGCGATTCTGTCCAAAGCACCGATTACAGCTACGGTGAACGAATATGTTTCCTCGGTACAGGACTATGACAACTACCGCTCGCGTAAAATTGTGGGCATTCAGACTGTGGTGGACGGAGTGCAGGCCTGGTTTGTCAGTGGGCATTATAACTGGTGGAATGATGAAGAATCCTTCCGCGGACTATGGGATCGTACAATCGAAGTGCTCGCTCCTTTAGCTCCGGCTCCTATGTTTGTGATGGGGGATTTCAACAACGCGGCTGAAGTGCGCGGAGAAGGATATGACTATGTATTGCAATCCGGTTGGTCAGACACCTATCCGAATGCAGTAGTACATGATGCAGGACACACGGTCATCAAGGCTATTGCTGGCTGGGAAAGTAATGCGGAGCCGCTCCGTATTGACTACATCTTTTCCAATAAGGCCGCACATGTTCAATCTTCAACGGTCGTACTGAACGGGAAAACAGGACCCGTTGTATCCGATCATTTCGGCGTTGCAGTCGAGTTGGAACTGTGATGAACACAAAGGAGGCCAGTTGCTTATGCGATTGGCCTTTTTTTTACGGAGTTCGATTTTAATCGAATGACATATTGAATAACAATCGCAATCAATACTAATATCATATTGTAATAAAAGGGGGTACTGATGCTAAAACGTTCCATGAGTGCACCTGCGATGATCGGAGACGCAATGGCCCCCAATTCGGATAAAGATACGACATTGCCGATAAATGAGCTTCTATTGTCTTCAGGAATAACATCTCCTAGCTGCGAGTAAAAGGAATCCAGATAGCTGGCTCCTCCTATACCTCCGATGAACATCCCCAAGTATACGATCCACGGTTCTGTGAACCACAGAAATAGGATGATTTCCATCATGATCAACAATAGACCGATGATACATAGCAGCAAGCGATCCTTGAGCATATCAGATATTTTGCCAATAAAGGGTGCTGATACAAAGGTCGATATGCCGATGATTGTAAAGGCTAAGCTGATTTCTGCTGGACTCCAATGGAGCTTGTAGGTCGCATATACTGAGAAGTATGTTAAAAATATAGCAAATGCACTCATTTCAAGAAAATGAACGGTGGAATAAAGCAACAACTGTTTCGTTAATTTGATTCTTCTCTGCGATTTTTGAAAGGGGGGATGCTGTGGCTGTGGCTTTAAGAGAGAATTAGCGAAAGTCATTCTTGAAACGGCAACGAAGGATATACAGGCAAAAAAAGCAACGAAATAGAATGGAAAGGATAAAGAAAAATAAAAAACGATAACTCCACTTATAAGAGGGCCTAAAATCATACCAGTACCTTCACTGCTGCTGATATATCCATTGAGCGTGCCTCGATTCTCTGCGGTGCTCATATGGTTGATCGTGACTCTGACGAAGACGGTTAGCCCTATAGCCACCAAGCCTTGAAGAAGTCTAAGTATAGATAAAACAATGAAGCTTCCTGCAACCGGGAACAGAAGCATACAAACAATTTCGGCGATGAGTAAGCTCAACCCCAAGCGTTTTGCACCGATCTTTTCATATATTTGTCCTGCCATGCCTCCACCAAGAAATCTTCCCACATAAAACAAAGAAAATAAAATGCTCATGCCAAGTGTAGATATCCCGAATTGCTCTACATAAATAGCAAAGAGTGGAAGGATCATGCTTCCACTCATGTTAGCAATAAGGCTGATCACGATCATACAGGCAATATTACGATTTAAATATAAGTGTTTTACCATATCCTCGGAGCCTCTCTTTGGTTTGCATCGTGGGAACCGTTATTCGGTTTACACCTGATTACGGATGAACGGCTTCAAGTCGAGTTAGTCGGTTCCCATATAGAGTACGCAAGTGAGTTCCTCGCGGTACCCAAATCCCAATGCATTGATGGAGGTATGAGCAGCGGATAAGAGGAATTCTTTTGTTTAATTTATGCTCTGTTCGTATGACAAGGGAGTGGTGTAGCCTTTAAGCAGGGAAGCCGCCTCCTGGTGGTGGCCAAGCTCCATAAATACGGCGCAGCAGTACAATTTCACCCAAATGATAGGAATTGTGGGAAGCGATATTTCGCAGCAATCCCGCTTTTGTTTCACCTGGGAAATGAGCCAGTGATTCATCCAGTTGCGCGGTTTCGGCAATTTGCACAGCCCGATCTACGCCTTGTAAAAATTCATTAATGACAGCCTGCCATGCCTCTTCGCTTTGCGGTCCAATTTCTTCGGGCCAGCTTTCCATGACATTGCCCGGAAGCTGGGGCTTCCGTCCTTCCAAATGCTCCAACATAAATTGCTGCCAGTAAATCATATGTTTCAGTAGTTGATAAATGCTGTAGGGCATTTCTGCGTTTTTCTTCCCTGCTAGCTCGACGTTAATGTCTGGCAAAGCCCGAGCCACGCGAATATGTCCACGTTCCCCGACCAGTGATTTAACCAGCGCTTGACCGAATAATTGGTTGGCATCCGACATGTAGGATCATCCCTTCTATGAGAGCTTGTTTCTAGCTTAGTCTTATTTTACGATTATACAATTATATTTTCCAAAATGTAAATGAATACGTGTTTTAAAGTAAAGGGCAGAAATCATTTTAATAAAGTAGTTGATAATTGTTCTCAATTAAATTACAATAATATTGTTTCAAGAGAAACAATAAACGACATTTATATGTGTTGTTTAGTATATACGGAAACGTTAAGGGGAGCTTTCTGTATATATATATTGTTTCTGTTGAAACAATAGGTGGTGGGAATAAAGTTTTTAGATAGGGGTGTGAACATGGATTACGAAGTGATTGTTGTAGGCGGCGGACCCGTTGGGATGTGGTTGGCTGCTGAGTTGGCATTGGCGAGGGTAAGCGTATGTGTAATTGAACGTTTGGAGGAGCCTATTCGCCAGTCGCGTGCGCTTACGCTACATCCACGGACACTTGAGATGTTTGATATGCGTGGATTGAAGGAGCGGTTTATGAAGCACGGCAGACCTATACGTACAGGTCACTTTGCAATGCTGGATACCCGCTTGGATTTTTCTGCGCTTGATAGTTCCTCCAATTATACATTGTTTATCCCACAGGTGATTACAGAGCAGTTGATTGAGGAGCATGCGCTCAAGCTGGGAGTTATCGTCCATCGTGGCATGGAAGTGGTATCTGTACGGGAGCAGGAGCAGGGCGTAGAAGTGGTGAGTGTACGCGCGTCTGGACCACAAGCCAATGTATCGGTGATGACTGCTGCCTATGTCGTAGGAGCGGATGGGGCCGGTAGCATCGTGCGGAAACAAGCGGGGATTGCTTTTCCGGGCACGGATACTACTCTGACTGCTGTATTAGCGGATGTAGAGTTAGCCAATCCGCCTGAAAATGGCGTACATTCCGAATATAGTAAACGAGGCGGGGTGATGATTGCCCCCGTGTCTTCAGGTATTTATCGGGTTATTTTGACTACACTTCGATTGATGGATGTCCCGAAAGACGCACCTGTAACGCTGGAAGAAGTGCGCACAGAGCTGTACGATCTGCTTGGTACAGATCTTGGCGTATCCAATCCTCGCTGGTTATCTCGATTTGGGAATGCAACGCGGCAGGCGCAGACCTATCGTAAAGGGAGAATCCTGCTAGCAGGTGATGCTGCGCATATCCACTTCCCGGCAGGCGGACAGGGAATGAATGTTGGCTTGCAAGAGGCTGCGAATCTGGGATGGAAGCTAGCAGGAGTGATTCGTGGCTGGGCTCCAGACACGCTGCTGAATAGTTATCATGACGAACGCTATCCGGTTAATACGCAGTTTTTACGGAATACCGAGGTTCAGACCCGCTTAATGGATTTTACGCCTGCTGTATTGGCGCACCGCCAATTACATGAGGAATGGTTCCGCCATCCGGAAATTAATCGGTCTATGGCAGAGCAGATTAGTGCACTGGATGTATGTTATCCAGGGGCTGGCAATATACCGCAGCATCCGCTGAACGGGAAACGGTTTGCTGATTTTGAATTGCGGTTGCCTAACGGAGTGACATCGTATGCTTACGATCTTCTTCATGAAGGCCGATTTGTGCTTCTCCATCTTGCACAGGATACTAAGGTATCGAATGAGTTTCGCCATATCTCAATTTCACATATTTCATATGTGGAGGCCGTAGCTGAAGAATTGCCCGTTGGATGGAGAGATGTGCATACGGTTCTCATCCGTCCGGATGGGTATATCGCTTGGGCTGTTTCTGTGAAACAAACGGATATATTGAGTGTTATTAAGGATGCATTGTCACGTTAATATAAAGGAAAAAGGTATGATCATGACCATATTGTTTCCTGTGAAACAAATGTGGGCTATAATGAAAGGAGGAGTATGCCAAAGGAGTGACTACTTGTTCGTATGGAGAAGGCGACATCGGTTCAGCATGTCTATGATTTGCTTATTAAGATGAATCACCAACTGGAGCAGCATCAGCAGAGAGAGGGCATGATCTTTCTCGAGGAAATCCGCGAGCACTTTGACGGAATGACTTCGCTCAATATGACGGATGTGCACGTTATGGATTGTATTGGGAGGCATGAGCCGATCAATGTTACAACCTTAGCGGAACGAATGGAACTGAGCAAGGGTACCGTTTCGAAAGTTAGCACCAAGCTGCTCAAGGAAGGCTGGATTCGCAGAACCCAGCTGAACGACAACAAAAAAGAGATTTATTTTCGGCTAACCCCGTTGGGGAAAAAGCTCTTTCTTGTACATGAGCGGCTGCATGCTAAGGCACAGCATCAGTTATTTCAATTTTTAGATCGTTACAGCTCGGAAGAACTAAATGTCTTGAAGCGTCTGCTGTCCGATGGCGTAGGTTTCTTGGAAGCTATGGAGTAGCAGAAGATGAGTCTCAATTCAAAGGACATTTAAATCATCGACAATGTGCACCTGTTTATTCTTCATGTGATAGACACATGGAGAGATGCGGGTGCTTTTCTTTTAATGCAATAGCCGTTTTGCTTCCATATAGAGCACCTGCACGAACTTTTTCGTATTAATCCGGGCTTGGGACAGTGAAGGCTCCACATTGTTTTGCAGCTCCAACATTTTTTTGCGGATTTCTGTAAAATCAAAAAACTTGGATGCATAATTTTCAAACTTAGGATGAGTATAGTCGGTCAACCCGAGCGATACAATATGGCTTAATGTCTGGAAAATAGCGCGGCGGACACGCTGCTCCGATGCCTTGATTTCCTTGCTTAGCTCTATTGCTGAAGCTGAGTCTCCTAATCGTTTCAACGCTATATTGGCAAATATATCCTTTAGCGAGGGGAACAGATAGGGGGATAGATTGCCTGTTTCCTCCTCATATTGGTCCAAGTATTCCAACATATCCAGTAAATCTACACTTCCGGCTTCGCCAATCATTCCCATTTCGGAGAGCAGAAACTGTCCCGAACTCACAATGTTTCGGGTCGGTTCCAGTGTCGCTGATGGGCCATTCGATGTGAACATCGACAGTCCTTGCAGTGTGCGCTGGATATCTGTAATCGATTGCTGCATACGCAGGCGTTCGGTTACTTTTTGGATAACTGCAATAATTTCCAGTCGGTTTAAAGGCTTGGCAATATAATATTCAATACCGAGTGAGTACGCCTCACCGATCATGTTTTTGGATTCAATCCGAGAAATCATAATGATTTTTCCGCTAAATTGATCACCGAGTGCACGCACGGTCTGAATGCCGTCACGAAGCGGCATCAGCAGGTCAATCAGCAATACATCAATTCGGTTCAGCTCCAGCAGGCCGCTATTCACGTAGGAACCATCCTCCGCTTCCCCAACAACCTCTCCTAAACCCTCGTCTTCAATAATGTCTGCCAGCATAGAACGAATCCCCTGATCGTCATCTACAATATAAAAACGCATCCGGGCTATCTTCCTTTCTCCGTCAGTTTCCGTAAAGGTAATATGATTCTAAAAGTGGTCTGTAATCTATCTGTATGCTCATCTTCATTCTGTAGTAGTTCAAGCGTTCCATCAAGACTCTCCGCGACTTCACGCACGTAAAATAAACCCATGCCGGTCGAAGGCTGTCCTCCCTCATCATACTTGGTCGTGTATCCCGGTGTGAAGATCATTTCCCGTTTGCGCTGAGGAATACCTGGACCGTTATCGGTGACACTAAAGGATATTATATCCTCTTGCCCTGGTAGAAAATGAATGGAGACGTCAATCCTTCCACTGTCTTTCATCGCTTCTACTGAATTGGAGGTCAGGTTGTTAATCAGAGTGAGAACTGTATAAACATGCAGTTTGGGCAACAAAGGATCGAAATTCAGCGTGAAACGGATAGACTTGCCTAACGATTGGGCGTATTTGCTGTTCGTTCGGACGATCAGCTCGCCAAGTTCCTGTGAGGTCATATAATGCACTTCGCTTTCCGAATCAATGAGCTTGGACAAGCCGGCAAAAATCCGCTGGCTGTCTTTTTTAATCTCATGGACTTGTCCGGAAATACGAAGTGCCTGTCTGGCGTAATGTTCTCTATCTTTCAGAGATTCATCCTGCTGCAGCTCGCGGTATAGCTCATAGCTTTCACGGGTGATTTGCTCTGCATGTGACAAAGTTTTGCCTAACTGGACTGACTCCTCATACAAGTCCGATACCAGGAGTAAAATTCGCTCCGTTTGCTGTCTTTGTGCCTCTTCATGCTGAACAGATTGATTTAATCGAATCATATTATAGAACCCAAGCACAAAGAAGCTGCGGATCATGGCCATAAAAGCCACTTTGCTGATCTTAACGATGTCCCAGAAATCACCATCAATGCTTCGCCGGACACTAAGCTCTGCCACACTTGCGGCAACCTCAATTCCCACAGAGAGGATGCCCACACGCAGTGCGCGGTAAGGCTCAGCATTAATGTTAAGAACCTGAAAGAGCAGGCCATAAACCATATAATAAAAAAAGGTAGGTCCATGCAAGGTCATTAATTCTTCAAAGGAAGAGCCGGGATGAAGGTAATGATTGAGTGAAATACGAAATGCAACTACTGCTATTCCTGCAAACACTCCCGATAATGCAGGTGGAATATGACGTATAGATAACAGAAAGAAAAAAAATACGGGCGTACCAAAGCTGAGACGAAATGTATTATCGAACGGGTGAATATTCAACTCACCTGCTAGGGGTACAAAGATAAGCATCAGCAGGAAAAGAAGGGTATTTAGCTTCATCCATATTCACCTCCGGGTATTTGTTTCAGAAAGTCAATGTAAGATAAATTCACAGGCTTAGCATTAATACTTGTGAATTTATAGAAAAAAACAAATACATGTGTAGATAACTGTCGGTTTTTATAGTTCGGATTGTAGTATAAATAACATCATTTGAATATTAAGAGCTGCATACTGCAAAAATATACAAACCAGCCAGGGGGGACATGAAGTGAAAAAGATTAATTTAACAATGCAAATCTTTATCGGTCTGGCTTTAGGTATTATTGTTGGTGCCTTATTTTACGGCAATTCAGGGGTGGAAGTCTACTTAAAGCCGATCGGTGATATTTTCATCCGCTTAATCAAGATGATTGTCGTACCTATTGTAATCTCAACGCTCATTATTGGTGTAGCCGGCGTCGGAGATATGAAGAAACTGGGGAAACTCGGCGGGAAGTCGATTCTGTACTTCGAAATTGTAACGACCATTGCGATCCTGTTTGGTCTGCTTGTTGCCAATCTGGTTCGCCCCGGTGAGGGCGTGGACATGTCCCACCTGGCCAAGAGCGATATCCATTCCTATGTGGAGACTGCGGAAAAGTCAGGCCATAGCTTTATAGATACGATTGTGCATATTGTACCTACCAATGTTATTCAAGCCCTGGGCGAAGGAGATATGCTGGCTATTATATTCTTCTCCGTGTTGTTTGGACTAGGAGTAGCTGCGATTGGTAACAAGGGCAAGCCTGTGCTGAATTTCTTTGAAGGTGTAGCCGACGCCATGTTCTGGGTAACCAATCAGGTCATGCGCCTCGCTCCGTTCGGTGTATTTGCACTGATTGGCACGACAGTGGCCAAGTTTGGATTAGCCTCGTTATGGCCGTTATTGAAGCTTGTACTGTCAGTGTATGGCTCCATGTTACTGTTTATTGTGATTGTCTTTGGAATTATCGCCAAGCTTTGCGGTACCCGTCTCTGGACTATGGTTAAAATTTTGAAAAGTGAGCTGTTGCTTGCATATTCGACGGCCAGCTCGGAAAGTGTCCTGCCTAAGATCATGGAGAAGATGGAGAAATTCGGGTGTCCGAAGGGAATCACATCCTTTGTCATTCCGATCGGATATTCTTTTAATCTGGACGGCTCCACTCTGTATCAAGCACTGGCTGCAATTTTCATTGCCCAAATGTATGGCATTGATTTGCCGATCACGACCCAAATCACGCTGGTACTCGTGCTGATTATTTCCTCCAAAGGTATTGCAGGCGTGCCGGGCGCTTCCTTTGTCGTGTTGCTCGCTACGCTGGGAGCAGTGAATCTCCCGCTGGAAGGTCTGGCCTTTATCGCTGGTATTGATCGTATTCTGGATATGGCGCGTACGGTAGTCAATGTTTTAGGGAACTCGCTTGCGGCTGTAGTCATGTCCAAATGGGAAGGACAATATGATAAAGAAAAAGGCGAGGAATACGTTGCTTCAATTAAATAAGATACATTGAACCGAATAGTGGATACCAAGAGCACCTTTGCGAAGTAATGCAGAGGTGTTCTTTTTGTTTCCAGACTTGTTAACACACTTCCTTTTTCGACATTTTTCGATGTTTTTTGTATGGATATATAGGTATATGGACACGAAAAATAAGTCTTAATACCTATACGATTATAGATTTATTTATAATGATTCTTAATAAAATTCCGATATTAAATTATACCGTTTTATATAACTGGCTTAGAAGGGAAGATCATATATGTTTCTCAAGAAAAATGAGTCTCAATCACTTGCTCCTTTAGTAGAAGAAAGCCGCAAACTCTCACAAAGAATACAGCAAAAGGATTATTCTGCTGCAATACAGGTTTCCTCAGCATCTCCTGAAATTCAAGAAATCGCAAACAATGTCAACCAAGCGATAGAGTCCATGAAAAATGATGCTCAACATGTTGATATCCGTTTGAAGCTTGTTACCAAGGCGATAGAGATTGGCTTATGGGACATGGAGGTCATTGCGGGTGATCCCGTCAATCCAAGTAATACGTTTACATGGTCAGAAGAATTCCGTTCTATGCTGGGATATCAGAGCGAAAAGGAATTCCCCAATGTATTGGACAGCTGGTCATCTCGACTACACCCCGAAGACTATGACAGATCTTTGGCAGAATTGTCTGATCATTTACTGGATACTACGGGGAAAACCCCTTATGACGTACAGTATCGTTTGAGGCTGAAGCATGGAGAATATCGCTGGTTCCGGGCTACCGGAACGACGATCCGTGACCAGCAGGGAGTGCCGCTTCGTATTGCGGGCGCTCTGTTGGATGTGCACGATCAGAAGATTAAGTCCGAGGAGCTTCAGGCGCTAGTTACAAGATATGATCTCATTAACCTCGTGTTGGTTGAAGCTCCTTACGATGTAAATATTATCGGAGGGGACATAGAGAATCCGGATAATACATTTTGGTGGTCACCGCAATTCCGCGAAACGCTGGGTTTTAAGGACGAGCAGGATTTTCCAAGCAAGCTTAGCAGCTGGGCTTCAATCCTGTATCCTGAGGATGCTGAAATGGCGATTAAAGTTTTGAATGATCATTTAAATGATTATACGGGGCGCACACCGTACGAAATGGAATGCCGTTTAGTGCGTAAGAATGGTGAACATCGCTGGTACTATTGCAGTGGGAAAACATTGCGCGATAGCAGGGGAGTACCTATTCGCATTGCCGGAACCATCCGTGATATCACAGTGGAAAAGGAAAAGCAGGCTGTTGCAGACGAGCTTACGCTCAAAATTCAGCATCTCTCCGATTCCATTACAGAAATGGTGAACGGTGTTAACTCGGTTAGTAACCAGGCACAGGAATTGGCTACGGCTCAAGAGCAATCGACAGAGGCAGCGAATCAGGCCAAAGTCAGTGCAGAAGAGACGCAAAACATTTCGAACTTCATTAAAGAGATTGCGAATCAAACGAATCTATTGGGTCTGAATGCTGCAATCGAGGCATCGCGTGCAGGCGAGCAGGGACGGGGTTTTGCAGTAGTTGCAGATGAAGTCAGAAAACTTGCCATCCATAGTGCGGATGCGACCGGGAATATCGAGACCAGTCTGGACGAAATGAAAACACTCATCGAGCGAATTCTGCACAACATCGGGAATATGTCTACGCTGACACAAACACAAGCCGCGCTAACACAGCAAGTCAATGCATCTACGGACGAGATCAACAGTATGTCCAAAGCTTTGTTGGATTTTGCGAGAACGATGTAAGGTTTTAGACTTCATGTAAATAGTAGACCGGGCCATAGGCTCGGTCTCTTTACTGCTTTTGGTAGATGAACTATACTTTTTGAGGATCAATCTAAGATGACCTCAGAGTAATTTCATGTGGAAAAGAGGAAGCGATTTGAGCCTACTTAGTTCAATATTGGTTGGAATTGTAGCGCTGGAGCACGTGTACATTTTAGTATTGGAAATGTTTTTGTGGACGACTCCACGCGCGATGCGTACGTTCGGTACCTCGAAGGAACTGGCAGGAGTGACCAAGTCCTTGGCAGCCAATCAGGGGCTGTATAACGGATTTCTGGCTGCTGGATTGGTGTGGGGCTTGTTCTATCCCGATCCTGTGATCGGGCGGCAAATCGAATTATTTTTTGTCATTTGCGTAGTAGTGGCTGCAGTGTATGGTGCATTAACGGCTAATAAGTCTATTTTATTAAAGCAAGGTCTGCCTGCCATCTTGGCATTAATCAGTTTGCTGGTCTTCTAAAAGACGCCCTTAACGGGTGTCTTTTTTGCTAATTCGATCACATAATGTCTGCAATGCTAATGACAAGGGGAATAAACAGTTTTTGAACGATTGTAAATCCGACTATTCCGATTTATAATATTTTTTAATACATACTTAAAGAATTTGGAGGCTAGAGCGATGCGTCGTAATTTGACAGGTATATTCGTATTCATCGTATTAATGTTGGTAGTAAGTGCATGCTCCGGCGGAAATTCGGGATCTTCGTCTGCGACGAATGGTAGTGCGTCTGGCACAGATGCAACTACAGCGGATAACGGACAGCCCAAAGATGGTGGCAGCCTGATTATCGGCGTGCAAGCCGATCCGGTGGTGCTGAATCCGAACTATGCGGGTGACCGGGTAAGTCTGACGATAGATCAAGCGATATTTGCACCTTTGTTCCAAGTGAACAATGGCAAGAAGACGTTTTATTTGGCAGATAGCCTGACTCCTTCGGCAGACAAGTTGACCTATACACTAAAACTGAAAAAGGATCTGACTTGGCATGATGGCGAGAAGCTGACAGCTGACGATGTCGTTTTCACGATTAACAAAATTTTAGATGAGAAGCAGCACAGCTTCTTGAGAAGTAATTTTATGGTCAACGGCAAGCCGGTACAGGCGAGCAAGGTTGATGATACGACGGTGGACTTCAAGCTTCCTCAGCCAGCCCCAGCTTTTGAGGCAGCCCTGGTACAGGTATCCCCGATTCCGAAGCACATTTTTGAGAATGAAGCGGATATTGAGAAAAGCACGAAAAACAACACTCCGGTTGGATCAGGTCCTTTCAAATTTAAAGAGTACAAAACCGGCGAGTACGTTACACTTGAACGGTTCGATAACTATTTTGGCGGCAAGCCGCATCTGGATTCTGTGACATATCGAATTGTTAAAGATTCGAATGCTGCCAATTTAGCCCTGCAAAATGGTGAAATCAATGTAAACTATCTCGACCCACAAAACGTAGACACCATTAAAGCGACAGATAAGTTTGACATTTTCCCTTACAGCGAAGGCCGCTTGGCTTACCTGATGTTTAATGAAAACAGTGATACGAAGCAGTTGAACAAAAAAGAAGTACGTCAGGCGCTTTCTTATGCACTGAATCAGGATGAATTGATCCAGGTATCGTATGGCTCCAAAGATTATGCAGATACTGCAAAGTCCGCTTTGACACAGGATGTACTGTATCACACGAATGATGTTGCATTTTTCAATAATGATGTGAACAAGGCGAAGGAGCTGCTGAAATCAGCTGGCGCTGAAGGGCTGAAGCTGCGCATTATCATTCCGGGCGGCAACAAGGTTCAGGAAGCACAGGCGCTGTATATCCAGCAGAAGTTCAAGGATATTGGCGTTCAGCTGGAGGTGAACAGCATGGATTCCTCAGCGTGGTCGCAAAAATTCGTTGATACGAATGCCAAGGATTTCGATCTGGCGATCAGCGGCTATATCATGGGGTATGACCCTGATGCGTATCGTATTTTGTATAGCACGGGATCGTCCTCCAACTATTCGCATTATTCTAATAAAGAAGTAGATAAGTTGTTGGAAGAGGGCGCGGGTGAGTCGGATACGACTAAACGTGGAGAAATTTATAAAAAGGTACAAGAAATTTTGGCTGATGATGCGGTTATCTACCCAATTGCATACACCAAAACGATTGTGGCCTTCGACAAGCAGTATGGCGGTATTGATCAGGCTGTGTTGAAGCCGGTCGTGATTTTCGAGGATTTGTCCAAAATTTATCACAAATAAGACAGGGTTTTCAAAAAATAAGCTGGGGTAACCAGCTTATTTTTTTCGAAAACAGCAAGGGGAAGGAAAACGTATGAGACAACTCATCGCCAGAAGGTTGCTGCAAGTTATACCGATGCTATTTTTTGTGTCCATCGTCTGCTTCGGCTTGATCAAGCTGGCTCCAGGTGATCCGGTTCTCTCTTTTGTTACACCGAATATGCATCTGGGAGATATTGAAAGAATGAGGCATAGCTTGGGGCTGGACCAGCCCGCTTATGTACAGTACATATTATGGCTTAAAAAAAGCCTGACAGGAGATCTAGGTTATTCGCTAATTAATCATCAGCCTGTACTGGATCAGATTCTCGGCCGTCTCCCGGCGACAGCGGGGTTAATGGGCGCCTCCATCATACTCGCTGTGTTGATTGCAATTCCACTTGGTTTGATTGCTGCGGCCAATCGGAATCGCTGGATCGACAAGCTCATTAATCTAATGTCGTACATCGGTATTTCTGTCCCATTGTTTTGGCTTGGCATTTTGCTTATTTATCTGTTTGCAATTTATTTGCATTGGCTTCCAAGTACAGGGATGCGTACGATCGGAACGGATTCGGTGCTGGATGTGATCAAGCATGGCATTTTGCCATGTTTTGTACTGGCCTTTGGCTTTCTATCTGTCTATGTGAGGTACATCCGTTCCAGCACGATTACGCAGCTTAAGGAAGAGTACGTGCAGATTCAATACGCGTTCGGGTCTGGACAACGACTGGTTTTGTTTCGACACGTGCTCAAGCATGTGCTGCTGCCCATCATTACGCTGCTTGGTATGTCGGTTGCGGACCTGGTGGCGGGAGCCATTGTGACGGAGACGGTATTTTCCTGGCCGGGTATTGGCTCGCTGGGCATGACGGCTGTAAAAGGAATGGATTATCCCGTCATTATGGGGATTACCTTATTTTCCGCTTTGCTGCTGATCCTGGGTAATCTGCTGGCAGATATCTTGTACAGCATGGCGGACCCGAGAATTAAATCAACGAGGTGAAAACATGAATCGGAGCAAATGGCGCAACATCGGGATCGAGCTGATGACGAGCAAAATGGGCGCCGTCGCCCTCATACTATTGATCGTATTCTCGCTGGGAGCGATTTTCGCATTTTTATCACCGCAGGACCCGAATAAGCTGAACGTACTGGAGCGCCTCCAACCACCGGGAGGCGCACACTGGTTTGGAACGGACGATTACGGTCGGGACTATTTTACAAGAGCGCTGTATGGCGGTCGTGTATCCTTGCTGGTGGGCTTTGCCTCTATGATTATTGCGACCAGTATTGGTGCAGTGGTAGGCATTGTGAGCGGCTATTTTGGCGGGTGGATTGACAACCTGCTTATGCGGATTTTGGAGCTAATCATGTCGATTCCGTCTTTTCTAGTTATATTGCTGCTTAGTGTGTTTTTGAAGCCAGGCGTTGGCAATATCATTGTCATTATCGCCCTGCTCATGTGGATGAATATCGCCCGGGTGGTGCGGGCAGAGACGATGACGCTGCGCGAACGGGAGTATGTACTATACGCTAAGGCTTCAGGACAAAGTACATTTGGCATTATCCTGAAGCACATCGTTCCCAATCTGATTCCAGTCATTATCGTAGGAGCGACGAACAATATCGCTTCAGCCATTATGATGGAATCATCACTGAGCTTTCTCGGCTTTGGTGTTCAACTGCCGAACGCTACGTGGGGCAGTATGCTGAATAATGCCCAAGGTTATATTGCACAGGCACCATATATGGCATTGTTTCCGGGACTGCTTATTTTACTGACCGTGTTGAGCTTTAATGTACTGGGAGATGTACTGCGTGTAGGCTTTGAGCCCAAATTAGTAAAACGATGATTCACAGCATAGATCCATTACCAACGGCTCCAGGAGCGACAGGAAGGGGCGAAAACACAATGACAGAACATCTGCTGTCCGTCGAACAGCTGGAGGTCTCGTTTTTCACTCGTGAGGGGGAGAATCAGGCCGTTCGAGGGGTTAGCTTTCATATTGATGCTGGAGAAACGGTAGGAATTGTAGGAGAATCCGGTAGCGGCAAAAGCGTTACGGCGAAAGCGATCATGTCGATGATTGCCCCGCCCGGCAAGCGGCTGAACGGCGATATCCGTTACCGTGGAGAAAGTTTGACCGCGCTGACAGAAAAACAATGGCGTAAAATACGCGGTAACCAAATCGCAATGGTGTTTCAGGACCCGATGACTTCGCTGAATCCGGTCAAAAAAGTAGGCTATCATCTGGTCGAGGTGATTCGCAGGCATCGAGGATTGAGCAAGGAAGCAGCTACGCAGGCAGCTGTGGAGCTACTGCGACAGGTAGGTATTACTGAACCGGAGCGTCGAATGAATCAGTACCCGCATCAATTCAGCGGAGGGATGCGCCAGCGGGTGATGATCGCAATGGCGCTCTCGTGCAGCCCGGAGCTACTGATTGCAGATGAGCCAACTACAGCGCTGGATGTGACGATTCAGGCGCAAATATTGGAGCTGCTCAAGACGCTCAAGCAGCAATCCGATATGGCGATTGCCTTGATCACCCATGATCTGGGCGTCGTCGCCCAGGTGTGCAGCCGTGTCATCGTAATGTACGGCGGCATGGTGATGGAGGAGGGGCGTGTGGACGATATCTTCTATCGTCCTGGGCATCCATATACGCAGGGTCTGCTGCGCTCTGTACCCCAGCGTACGAACGGCTTCCGTGAGCGGCTGGTGCCGATTGAGGGCACGCCCCCGGATCTGGTGAACCCGCCATCAGGCTGTCCGTTCATGGAACG
Organism: Paenibacillus sp. EKM211P; assembly: GCF_011066175.1. Taxonomy (NCBI): domain Bacteria; kingdom Bacillati; phylum Bacillota; class Bacilli; order Caryophanales; family Paenibacillaceae; genus Paenibacillus; species Paenibacillus sp. EKM211P. The sequence goes on along the minus strand of NZ_JAAMNS010000006.1, from coordinate 99,488 downwards.
GTGCCCGCATGCGTTTGCCCGCTGTGTGGAGCGGCCGCCAATGGTGGAGTTGCGCTCTGACCAGCGAGCAGCCTGCTGGTTGAACGAGCCGGACGCCGTGCCTGCCGGAGTCTACGAGACGTCCGAAGCGGGTCGTGCAGAGGAGGGGAATGACGGTGAATGAAGCGTTGAGAGAGGCCAACCATGTGGCGGGTGAGGATCAGCCCTTGGTGGAGGTACACCAGCTTAGAAAGCATTTTGTGACCGCAAAGGATTTGTTAGGGCGCAGCTCCGAGGTGCTCAAGGCGGTTGACGGCGTAAGCTTCCACATCAAGCGCGGCGAGACGTTCGGATTGGTTGGTGAGTCCGGTAGTGGCAAATCGACAGTTGGACGCTGCCTGACACGGTTATACGATTATACGGAAGGTACGGTACGCTTTGACGGTCAGGATATTTCCAAGCTGAATGACAAGCAGCTCAAGCCGCTGCGTCGGCGTATTCAGAGCATTTTTCAGGACCCATATTCCTCGCTTAATCCGGGTATGAACGTGCTTGACCTGATTGGTGAGCCGATGGATATTCACAGATTGCATCAGGGCAGTGAGCGTAAGGATGCCGTAGTGGCTTTACTGGAGAAGGTAGGGCTGAAGCGAGAGCACCTGTACCGCTATTCGCACGAGTTTAGCGGCGGTCAACGCCAGCGGATTTCCATCGCTCGTGCCTTATCCGTGAATCCCGAGTTCATCGTCTGTGATGAACCGATTTCGGCGCTGGATGTGTCCATCCAGGCGCAGGTCATTAACACGCTGGAGGATCTCCAGCAGGAGTTCGGACTGACGTATCTGTTCATCGCTCACGACTTGTCGATGGTGCGGCATATTTCGGATCGAATCGGCGTGATGTATCATGGACGGTTGGTGGAGGTAGCCGACGCAGATGAACTGTATGAGCAGCCCGCTCACCCCTACACGCAGGCGCTGCTCTCCTCCATCCCTGTGCCTGATCCGAGAGCGGTCGGCGAGCGGCAGAATAGCTTGGCTCAACCCGACGGTTCATGGGTATGGGACAAGGATAGCAGCGATACCGGCGAGCTGAAAGAAATTAGTCCCGGACATTATGTGGCGTACCCGGTTAGCCGTTAGGTTAAGATTGGTTGTACGTGTACATAACCTATAGGAGGTAAAAAACGATGACTGAATCAACGAATAGAGTACGTATTTCCCAGTGGGACGCGCTCATGCTGGAATCTTTACGTTCATTAGGCTGGTCCCCTGAGGAACTCATCCGTCGGGTGCAGCAAAATGAGCTGCCAACGGACGGACAATTTGATTATGCGGAGCTTGCCACCGGGCTGGCGGCCAATGAACCGGAGGTGTTTGTCAGCGCGGTAACAGACGGGTATCAGATCAAATATAATACGATCCGGGGCATTCGCACGTGGCTTGCCGTGGCGCTCGGACGTGAGCCTGAGCTGTCTCTGGAGGAAGGAAGCGAAGCTGTCACATCCGAACTGACGCAGGCTGAGTATGATCGGCTGGAGCAGGTGCTGTCGTTAGGTTGGGTCATTCAGGAGGTACGGCCCGCGACTGGCGATACTGCAGGATTGTACCGCATTGTGCCTGCTGTATAGATTAAAAGTTGACTTTGTAGAGCTTATTCTGCAGAATCAACAGAAGTGAAGGTTGCAATATATATGTTACTATAAGACATAATTTTTCTGGATAATACTTTATTTTGTTTTTTTATTAGAAAAAAATGTAAATATAGGAACGGTACTAAAATATAATACGGAATAGATATCGAAACAAAAAAAATTGCTATTTTTTATAATGATGAAGTGTTCGAGAATTCAAAAACCTGCGAAATATGGAACAAAAAACTCGTTCGTGACTAATGTAGTTTATTTAGATGTAGGGAGGATTCTTCTAACTGGCTGGCTATTATACTATCTAAGAGATAAGAGGGTGTAAAGAGGAATGATTTGAACATGCAGGAAGCGTGTGGTCTCATGTTTGATATATGAGGAACCAATAATTGTATAAATATTTTTCTATAGGCTGAGCCAGTATGTTTAAATATTTTCACCAAATTATGTAAGGTTTACTAAAAAAACAGAAAAAATAATTAGGTTGATGCGAGAGTGTCTAGGCCGATTAGGTGCACCGTTTTAGGCACTCTCACGCTTACCTACCTGCGAACAGAAGGTAGGTGGGATTGAAGCACTACGCTATTCATAATGTCTATGTGTAATAATCTAGAAAGACATAGCTTTTTTTGGTTTATTTTTGTTCATCTGGGATATCAACAAAGAAATTTGTTGGATCAACTGGTTTTTGTCCCTGGTTTATTTCCTTTCCATTATTGTCAATGAGACTGTAACTTATTTCTCCAATGGCGGACATAAAGTTAAAATGGGCTACTCGATTTTGAAACGTAGGTCTCTGACCATCTTGTTCTAATAATTTATAAGGCAAAAAAGATAGACCATTGCTTTCTTTTTTTGTTGAGTCAAAGCGTGCCGTCCATATTAATTCAACACGATCGTTGCTAGCTTTATAGAAAGAGATTACATCCATTTCCTGAATGAAAAACGAATCTGATTTACCTTCAGGAAAATAATAGTCTGTGTTTAGATTTTCGTACCCTTTGGGTGTAAATTCTTTTAAATTACTAATTTTAGGGAGTTTGATTACTGCTCCTCTGGATACATTAAGCTTATCAGATGTATATTTCTTTTTTATTTCATTGCTTGCCTTTGCTACATATGCCGTTTGAGATTTTGGGTTCCAGGAGACATACGCACCGGATGAATCGGCTATAAATCGCAGAGGCACCATAACCCGTCCGTTTCTCAAAGTTGGGGCAACAGGCAATGTTATTTTTTTTGAACCAATGGTTGTATTTTTTTGTCCAACTTTCAAAACTGTTTTTTTACCGCTACGATCTATTACCACTGTTTTAGTAGTATTATTCCATGTAATGGATACCTCGGGTAAACTTTGTACAGCATTTAACGGGACCATCGTAGTGCCATGAGATTGATAAGCATCATCAGAGGGGATATTCAAATTATTAACGATAATATGTACCGAAGAAGCCCATGCTGCTCCCGCACTTAAAGTAAGACTCAAAATAGAAATACATGCAATTTTTGAGATGAAATTCATACTTTTTACCTCCAAAAATGTATTTGTTATTATAGACGGATAAAAAAGAGAAAAGTTACATCTATTTAATGATTATAACATAAAATGGATTGTATGAATCAAATTCAGTGACTCTTCTCACTTTTGTAGATCCCTGTTTTAGTATCTGCCTCGCTTATTTTGTTCCTGATTTTTCCTTGAACCAATGCAGTCCCGGGAATCTAAAAATAGGGTAGCTCTTATTTAAGAGCTACCCTATTTTTAGATTTTATTTTATGCTGGATCTAATTTTGTAATCAATGGAGCGTTGTTGAAAATTGTAAACTTATCTGCGCTATCCGATGTGCCACCATTAGGCACTCTGCGAATCGTGTTGGAAAGATCACTTGTCCATGTTTTATATGTTGCTCCACTAGTATCTGTTCTTAATTGAGTTTGTGAGAAACTGGCACGGCTATAGGAAGAGCCACCCTGATCTTGAACGCCGTGTACCATTTTTACTGTGTTATAAGTATTCAAGCCAGTGGTTTTTGTAACCAAAGCATTGTCTGTCCAAGGTAAAGTTGAACCGTTAAGATAGAGGGATGATCTCTTGGTGGAATGATCATATGTCAGCTTCAAATCTACAGTTTGACCTTTCTGGATAGAAGATACAGTTCGAGATCTCGAACCAGTTTCGGCGCCCTCCACACCGTTGATAAATACTTTGAATCCAGCAGCAGAATACGATATGCCAGCCTCAATGTTTGCTGCTCCAATGCCAAGATACCAGTCGAAATATCCATTTACAAAGTTAGCTTGAGAGGGGATTTGAAGCTTGGTTGTAATTCCTGTGTAATTTGCAGATTTAGTTTCCGTTACGATTGCACCATGTCTTGCCATAATATATCAACCTCCTGATTTTTTGTGAGGAATTGATGGAGTCGCTAACATCAAAATGGCTCCACATTCTTTAATGTTAGTCTTCAATTCCCTCTCACTTATGTAGGTGATTTAAGGCTGTGATTTACAACCAAATCGTGAAAATTGCCAATACATAAATTTTTTAATTCATGTACTACTTTGCTCGATTATCCCCTACACTTATATAGGAGTTTGAAAATGTAACTACACAACTGAACAATGACTTTTTTTCAGATTGAAGAAAATGCTTTTTGAACTGTTTAGCCCATGCTGAAGAATGTCGAAGCAAAAACTAAATAAGCTGCTTCCGGTTGAGTTCCAGAAACAGCTTATCGATAAAAGGATGTATTTTTTCATGATAAGCTCAAGAAATTGGGTTTTCATACTCTGAATAGCATCCTCTTTTGGCATACGGAAAAGTTTGCTTAATCGTTTAATATCTTGATCGAAATATTGAAAGATTGCATTCATGGCCTCTACATCGGATTGGGTTTGGGCAAGTTTTACTAACTTCATAAACTCATCATCTGACATAATTCGCGAGGATCCTTTTTCTTCCATTTGTTTACCGCCTGTTGAGTGATTTTGAGTTCTCTGGCTACCTGGGCCCCTGTTTTGTCGTTTATGTAAATTTCATAGATGACCTTTTTGCTTGCTTCACACTCTAATTTATTAATATAAGATTGTAACATCACTTTGTTATCAGATTCTTCCGAAAAAGAGGGTTGGAAGAGGTCAGGACTGCATTCCATAGAAACTTCACGTTTGCGATTACGTTTTTCCCGATACTACATTCGTCAAGCAATTCTATAAAGTTCGCGTCTATAATGTTCAATGGCTCCCAACGAAATTTACCTTCCTTATGTTCATATACGTGTATATAAGGGAGGGAGTTATCAAATTCTATTTAACAACCGTTAAAAAGAATGAAGATTCCTTCTTTGTAAAAAAAAATTGCGATTATTGTAACATTATCGAAAACCTCCTTTTTGCTCTTACAGGCTGTGATAAGTGAATACCAGGGGAAAATACCTTGCAGCGAAGCAAGTCATGTTCCTAGCTTTCTTCAAGAACCTTCTTACTTCTCTTCAAAATTCCTAGGGATTTAGCCTTGTACAGGGGCACGACGATGGAGTGCAGCGGAATCATGGTGCTGCCCTGTGCAGGCATACATGATGATTAGCGCAGCGCCAGCGTAGCGGCCCAGCGGTGGTACTGGCTCTTAGGTGAGCGCTCTTGCCGCCTTAGAGCCAGTAGCATGAGCCAGTTTCCCCACTCTCGTCCTATTCGCTCCCTTACTTGCTGATCAGCGAGCCTATTTGCTACAGATACCCCGGCTGGTTTTAACCAGCCTTTAGGGTTGCAACTGGCTCATAAAAAAGGGGTGCTCCTAGATTGATCCAGAAACACCCTTTTATCGCGACAAATTACCTTCTTTTGAGAAGTATGTATATTTTATGAAATCCCTAAACAGATAATGTATAATAATTGTAAATGGAGTGAGAGGAGAGAACTATGCTGACGAAGCTGAAGAATCCAATTTTTCTTATTTTGATGATTTTCTTAGCTACCTTCACGGTGCGAATTGTATATAATAATCCGCCCGACTATATTTATGATTGGTCGAACGATGTACGAAAAGTACCAGAATAGTCATAGAACCAGTATTATAGCCGACACGATTGTAGAACTGATTATGCTTATGATCTCATCCGGAATTATCCTATTTTTATTTATGTCACAAGAAACATGGTGGCATAAGTCGCTTTTTCTAATAGCAGAATCCTATTTCCTCGTTTACAGTAGCTATACTTTTAAAGAGATCATACTAAAAAATAAGGAAGTGAATTGATGAAGAATCGAACTATTAAGATTGCAGTTGTTATTGTTTTAGTACTAGCATGGGGCATTTATGGCACTTATTATTTTTTGAATTTAAATACCTCTATTCAAAAAGCTGTGTTGGATCAGGTCGATATGGATAATGTCTACCTTCAGATAATAAGAACGCACACTAAAATTACTAATGAACCAACCGATTATAACGTGCATGTGATGGAAAAGAGTGGAGTTAAAACAATATTGGATCAATTATCTGGCATTGAGCTAAAAAAAACAAACGGAATGAATAACGGGGATAAAGTTCCTTTTTACTATACTATTATCATCCGCCCGAAAAGCAATCAGGATTCAACATCGAAGTATGAAATTACATTTAAGAATAATAAGTTAGTATCTATCTTTGATCAGGAAAAAAATTATAGGCAGGAATATATGATAACAAACGAATTCGACTACCATTCGTTCAAAAATTCAATCGATAAACTTTTCCAGAAGGAGTAGTTAGTTTGTATAAAAAAGGTCGGTTGTCAAACTCAACCGACCTTTTCCTCAGTTATTTAGGAATTATTCTTAGAAAACTTCCCATCCATTTCCGGAGTGTGCTTTTTGTACAACGCCATTACCCGAAATAAAACGGATAACGGTACCGTCTTGTAGAGTGTACTCAAGGAACGGGAATTTAATCTGATAAAGATCGTATCTTTCACCGTAAAGGGCAATTTGATTGTTGATTTTATCAATGCCCGCAATACCGTTGCTAATGACATTTTCGACTGTCGAACCCGTGCCTGCGGCAAATAGCGAAGAGGCGAGGGAAGCAATTCCCATTGCTACCCCTACTGGTGTACTTGCAACGAAGATCAGCCCCAGAACTGTAGCTGTTATTCCTGACAGCCCTGCTACGATTGCAGCTGTGTTGGCAGAACCACCTCTGAAATTCCCGCTCTCTAATGCGACACGTTGTGCTTCACTCATTTTTAGTAATTGATACGGACTTGCCGTTATTGTTGTTGCATACTCTCGTGATCTTGCCATAATATATCAACCTCCTGATTTTTTATAGGAATTGATGGAGTCGCTGACATCTAAATGGCTCCACATTTATTTGATATCAGTCTTCAATTCCCTTTCCCTTATGTAGGTGATTTAAGGCTGTAAATTACAACCAAATCGTGAAAATTGCAAAGTACATAAATTTTTTAATTCATGTACTTTGCTCGATTATCCCCTACACTTATATAGGAGTTGGGGGCTGTAACTACACAACCGAATATGAATTTTTTTAGGTTAAGAAAATTCCCCTCTGAATTTGAATAGCCCCTCTAGTTAGAATAGGTGCTGGGATAAATCTTTAATTTATCCGGTATTATGGTCAAGATGTGAGAAGAGTTGAGGAGTACCTTTCAACTTGACTACAGCAAAAGCTAAATAAGCTGCCTCTGGTAGAGTAACCGCAAGCAGCTTATCGCCAAGGACACATTATTTTTTCATGATGAACTCTAGAAGTTCAGTTTTCATGGTCTGGATGGCATCCTCTTTTGGCATACGGATAAATTTACTTAATCGTTTAATATCTGGATCAAAATATTGGAAAATTGCATTCATAGCCTCTACATCGGATTTTGTTTGGGCGAGTTCTACTAATTTCATAAACTCATCATCTGACATAAATCGTGAAGCGCCTTCTTTTTCCATTTGCTCACCGCCTGTTGTGTAATATGAAGTTCCTTGGCAACTTGGCTTTCTGCTTTATCGTTTATGTAAATTTCATAGATGACTTTTTTGCCTGTCTCAGACCTTAATCTATTAATATATGATTGCATCATTATTTTGTTATCGGACTCTTCCGAAAACGAGGTTTGAAAGAGATTAGGTTTGGATTCTAAAGAAATTTCGCGTTTCCGATTGCGTTTTGTACGATACTGCATTCTCCAAGCAATTCTATAAAGCTCGCGTCGATAATCTTCGATAGCACCCATCGGAAATTTCCTCCCTTATGTTCATATACGTACATATAAGGTAGGAGTTCTCGAAATCAATAAAACAACCAATTTATAGCGTCAATATTGTTTTTTTAGCGAATATAATGTAATTTTGAATAATTTTGAAACTATTTGAAATTTCCATGTAGAAACCATTGAAGGGTATGGGCGATATGGAAGTTGGTAGAAGACCAGGTGTGTGTTGGTATGGATGACGAGCAGGAGCAAAAAGAATCATATCCGGTAAGCGGAGGGAACCGCTGTTGCAAAAAAACAGATGAAGTCAGACTCTTTTTTTTTTATGCTATATTTTATACATAAATAAAATAATCAGAGGGTTGAGGTGCAGCATGACATCAATGACGATTGTCGATCCATCCGTCAAACCAGGAATAGTGGCTTATCAGGCAAGTAATGAAGATCAGGCTGAGATTCAGGAGTTAATTTTAAAGACGGCCAGATGGCTGCACAGCAAGGGTTCCACGCAATGGGGCAAATTACTAAAAGGAGAAGATGATCACAATATGGGCGGAGCTATAGCACGCGGAGAAGTGGTTATTTTCCGAACCTCAGACAATCATCGCTTGGCAGGCGCAGTGATCTTGCAGCAGCAGCCCAGTGCTTGGGATTGTAGATTGTGGGGATTAGACGGGATGAATTCCGAGGGAGGTACCTCCGTGTATCTGCATCGTTTGGTTGTAGATCGCGATAACACGGGGAAGGGACTGGGCCGTGAGCTTATGCAGTGGATTGAGCAAGGTATCCGCTTCGCCGGCAAGGATCGAATCCGTCTGGATTGTATTGCGGGCAATGACAAGCTTAGCGGTTTTTACCAACAATGTGGCTATACTTATATAGGCGAAACAAATGGCTATAACACTTTTGAAAAGATGCTAATAAAGTCATAGAAAACGGAATCATAATTGAAGGAATACAAAAGAAGGAAGCAGGTGATCTGCATTCTTCTTTTTTTGTTGTGCAGACCTTTACGTCCTCGTGATGTCTTTCTCTTGGTTACTGTCATATCAGAGCCACTCAAAAGAAAAAAATTTATATAAAAATGAAAATGGGGATATCGCGCTTTCTCCTTCTACATATGATGATAGGGAAAGTTTTGTAAGCGCTTCAAAGAAGGGTGATATACAACCATGCGAAGCTACAGGAGGCGGTTAAGGTGGACAATTACATGAGTTGGATAAAAATTGGATTTTTCCTCAGCATTCTGTTTTTACTTGCAACGGCATGCAGCACTTCTCCCAAAATAGAGAATACAGATGGACAAAAGGTGCGGCTTACGATGCAGGTTTGGGGTAACCCTGCGGAGGTGAAGGTTTATCAGCGGGCACTGGATGCATTTGAAAAAGAGAATCCGAATATCGAAGTTAAGCTGGTACCAGTACCGGGAGACCAATATGAGCAAAAGCTGTTGACACAGCTACAAGGAAGTCGCGGACCGGATGTCTTTTATTCATATGAGTCGACGATTGCGCGTTTGATCGGAGCAAAACAGGTGCAGCCTTTGGGTGAATTTTTAAAAAGTGAGGCAAGTGACGTGAAGGCCGAGGATTTTCCGGAAGGATTATGGGGTCCGGCCAAGCGTGATGGGGAAATCTATGGGGTCACTCCTGACTCAAACCCGATGGTCATGTACTACAACAAAAAGGTATTTAAGGAAGCAGGTGTGAAAACACCGCAGGAATACTATGATGAGGGCAAGTGGAACTGGGACGCCTTTGAGGAGGTTACATCCAAGCTGAAGGCCGCCGGAAAGCAGGGCTATATTGCGGAAAACTGGTGGGCTCACTGGTATTCATGGGTGTGGTCGAATGGTGGCCGGATCTTTGATGAACAAGGCAAGTATGTGCTGGACCACAATGAAAAGGGCAAGGAAGCCTTCGCTTTTATGCACGATATGGTGAAAAAGGGAAATGCGGTATACCTTGGCTCGCTTCCGAAAGGGCAGGGGGCTGATGCGATGTTCATGTCCAATCAGGTCGGCATGCTGGCGGCAGGAAGATGGCTGGAGCCCTTGTTTAGTCAAAATAAAAGCCTCGACTTTGATTATATCTACTGGCCCTCCAACACTGGTAAAAATGAGCCTGTCGCCATCCCGGTTGCATATGTAGCTGTCAACAAAAACAGTCCGCATGTGCAAGAGGCCATGAAGCTGGCAGCCTTCTACGTCTCTGTGAAAGGGCAGGAGGCGCGGCTGGTTGAAGGTGGCAATGCCATGGGTACGCTTGCTGCCGCAGATGAGAGCATCATGAAAAAGGCGACGATTGAGCACTCGGGCTATCTGACTGAGGGACGTGATAAAGGGCATGCTTATGGTTCTGCATTGGCGTATGATGCACAGGTGCCGGGGTTGAACTCCGATATAACGGAAACCATTGACCTGATGTTCCTGGGCAAGCAGGATGCTGCGACAACCATTGAAAAGTTGAATCAGATCATATCCAAGGCGGTCAAGTAAACACGGGATGGGCCGTGACCAGGGAGGAAGGTGACAAGATGCAGAAAAAGCATCAAGCGCTGTGGGGCTATCTATTTATTGGCCCCCAGTTTCTTGGTCTGTTATGTTTTTCACTGCTGCCCTTGCTGTATGCGTTTTACTTAAGCTTTGTCAATTGGGATGGTTTTGGGGTGCCTTTGTTTGTCGGCTTGGACAATTTTAAAGGTCAATTATCTGATCCTGATTTTTGGAAGGCACTCATTAATACGGTGTACTATATGGTGCTGGTCATTCCGGTGGGGATTGTGTTGGCTCTGCTCGTAGCCATCGTACTCAATAAAGTGAAGGGCAGGGAAATCTATCGCTTGTTTTTTTTCATGCCTGTCGTAACCAGTTCGGTATCGGTTGGGGTCATCTGGATGTGGATACTGAATGGTGAATTTGGCATTTTAAACCATTTACTGCGAGCGATTGGCATTGCAGGCCCGATGTGGCTTACCGATACGCATTGGGTGATCCCGTCGATTGCTTTACTTAGCATATGGCTGGGACTGGGATACAACATGGTCATTTTTTTGGCAGGACTTCAGGGCATCTCCAAAAGCTATTACGAGGCAGCCGAAATTGACGGGGCCAGCAAGTTCCAGCAGCTAAGGTATATCACATTGCCGCTATTGTCACCAACAACCTTTTTTGTCACCATCATGATGGTCATCAGCTCTTTTCAGGTGTTCGATCAGGCGTTCGTCATGACAAACGGCGGGCCAGCCAAAGCAAGCTATACGCTTGTGTATCACATTTACGATCAGGCATTCATTGATTTCACGATGGGAGAAAGTGCGGCAGCGGCAATGATTTTGTTCGTGATTATTCTCATATTTACACTGCTGCAATTTAAAATGCAAAAGAGGTGGGTGCACTATGGAGATTAGTTGCAGAGGCAGGATGCTCCTGCGCCATGTGCTGCTCGCTGTCGGCTCTTTAATCATGTTTTTTCCATTTTTGTGGACCATCCTCAGTTCTTTAAAGGATATCTCTCAAATTTTTGTCGTTCCGCCACAATGGATTCCCGATCCGTTTGTATGGAGCAACTATCCGGCATCGCTGGAGGCCATGCCCTTCGTGCAGGCGTACATGAACAGCTTTTACATTACGTTTATCATCGTGACAGCGACGCTGATTAGCGCATCTATGGCAGCGTATGCCTTTGCTAAAATCCGTTTTCCGGGTTCGGATATATTGTTTATTTTGTTCCTCGCTACGATGATGGTGCCTAAGCAGGTAACGATGATTCCGCTATACTTGGTGATGGATCGTATCGGCTGGCTTGATACGCATTGGTCTCTGATTGTACCTGGAGCCTTGTTTAATGCATTCGCGGTGTTTTTGCTCCGTCAATTCGTCATGGGAATTCCACGCGATCTGGAGGAAGCAGCAGTCATGGACGGGGCGGGATACATTCGCATTTACTGGAGTGTCATTCTGCCACTCATTCGTCCGGCATTGGCGGCGATCGGGATTTTCACTTTTTTGGGTACCTGGAACAGCTTTCTTGATCCGCTGATCTATCTAAATATACCAGAGAAATTTACAGTTCCACTTTTGCTCAACAATTTCAAAGGACTATATACCGCCGATTGGTCACTGATGATGGCAGGTACCACCATCTCCGTCGTCCCGGTGCTCATCGTCTACATCATCGCCCAAAAGCAAATTATTGAGGGGATTACCTTAACAGGTATCAAGGGGTAGGGGCTTTTCCCTACTCCTTTTTATGTACTTTCCGATACTGTAATGGAGTACGCCCGGTGAAATGCTTGAATACACGGCCAAAGTGAGCAATGCTGTCAAAGCCCGTTTTTTCAGCAATGGCGGTCACTTTCCAGTTTGTTTCCTTCAAATACGCCCGAGCCTGCTGGACCCGTACATCCTGAAGATACTCGACCAACGTAAAACCTGTGGTCTGCTTGAAAATGCGGCACAGATATGTGCTGCTAATATAAAAGTGTCCTGCCAGTTGCTCCAACGATAGCTTCTCGGCATAGTGGATATGCAGATACTCAATCACCGAGTACACGCGCTGCTGCTTCTCGCTGCGCTCAGGCGCTATGGTCTCAGGAGCCGCTGATTGTATGCGGCGGATTCGTATCAGTAGCTGCAGCAGCAGGCTTTGAAGATACATATATCGGTATGCATGCTCTTGATGGTATTCATCCAGCATTTGCTGGAACAGATGCTCCAGCTCACGTTGTTCTGCTGCAGAGGGGCGAAGCAAAAAGCTTTTTTCAGGCAATAGCAGGTGATTCTGATCGCCGGATGGAGTGACAGACGTGGACGAGCCTACAAACGCTTCATCAAAGTTGATCAAAATTCGCTCATGGCTGCCGTTCCCTTTGTTACTCGTACGGTGGAAATCATGTTTGCTAATCCAGATCAGATCGCCCTTTTGTAGTGCGTATACACGCTGATTAATGTAGTAGTAACGCTCTCCTGCCAGCAGATAATAGATTTCATGCGCTTGATGGACATGGTCGGCAGACATGCTAAATGGCACCGTCCGAAGCGCTTGCTCGATAGCAAAATGGGGAGTGGCGATCATAACGACGTGCTCCTTTATGAAAATATTCATGAGGATAATATATGCATACTTTTTGGATGAATTCACAATAAAAGCGAAGATTTCGCTCTTTCTTATACTATAAAATAGAAGTAATTCATGTAAAGGGTGTGAACCTATTGGCTAAAATCAAATATGCACTTGTGGGCACCGGAGGAAGAGCTGAATTTTTTTACGGTGAAGTTGTTACCGTTTTCAAAGATACATCAGAGCTAGTCGCGTTCTGTGACGTCAACCAGACGAGAATGGACTATGCCAATCGGCTGTTGCAAGAGAAATACGAGCACCAGCTGATTCCAACCTATAAAGCTCACGAATTTGATCGGATGATCGCGGAGGTGAAGCCGGATATCGTCATCGTCACTACCATTGACCGGGTGCATCATCGGTATATTATCCGGGCGATGGAGCTGGGCTGTGATGTCATTTCCGAGAAGCCGATGACGGTGGACGAGGACAAATGCCAAGACATTCTGGATGCCATAGAACGCACGGGACGGAAGCTGCGCGTCACCTTTAACTATCGCTATGCCCCGCATAATACGAAAATCCGTGAGGTTATCATGGACGGGACACTGGGTGACATCTTATCAGTCAATTTTGAATGGCTGCTGAATACCCAGCATGGCGCGGATTATTTCCGCCGCTGGCACCGGGACAAGCGCAATAGCGGCGGTCTGCTGGTGCACAAATCAACGCATCATTTTGACCTGATGAACTTCTGGCTTGGCTCGAAGCCGGAGACGGTATATGCGCTGGGCGATCTGAAATTTTATGGCCGGGAGAATGCGGAGCAGCGTGGCGTGACGGAGTTCTATCAACGGGCTTACGGCAGCAAGGCGGCGGAGAATGACCCTTTTGCCTTACATCTGGATCGTAACGAGCATCTAAAAAGTATGTATCTGGATGCGGAGCATGAGGATGGGTACGAGCGTGATCAAAGCGTATTTGGCGACAATATCAGTATTGAGGATACGCTCAGTGTCATGGTGAAGTATCAGAATAAAACGGTTATGAACTACTCACTGAACGCTTATATGCCTTGGGAGGGCTTTATCATCGTATTTAACGGCACCAAGGGACGGATGGAAGTTCGGGTATCCGAGCAATCCTATGTTAATTCCGGTGGTAGCAAGGCAGATGAGGGGGCGCTAAAAGAGAAAACCATCACGATCTATCCTCACTTTGCAGCACCTTACGAGGTCGAAGTAGAGGAAGGCGTGGGGGGACATGGCGGAGGAGATCCGGTCATGCTGCGGGATATTTTCGATAAGCCGGCAGAGGATCGGTTTCATCGTGCGGCCTCCCATATTGATGGCGCATGGTCCATTTTAACAGGCATCGCTGCCAACCGCTCTATGCGCACAGGTCTGCCGGTGAAGGTGGAGCAACTGGTGCGATTATAACGATGGTAAGTAGACAGCAACTTTAATAACAAGAAGCCTCCTCTATCAGATGAATGAGGAGGCTTCTTGTTTGTATTATATATAAGGCGGCCTTTATATTTGGTTTATTATATAGAAACCATAGAAACAGTATCAAGATTTAATACTGACAGCTGGGAACCTGTTCCTGTACCAGTAACTTGGAATTCTAAATTAAAGACTGAACGGCCTAATAAAGAAGCTGCTGGAATAGTCAAACTATAACTTTGGTATCTTCCTGAAGGAATACTTATGAGGTTTAGTACTCCACCTGAAAATGTGCTACCTAGAAGTCTAACCCGGAGGATACCAGTGGAACTTGGTGATTCAGCAAAAAATGTTAATCGATATGAACGAAAGGGACTTAGAGAAAGAGTTTGAGTTAATGATGCACTTTGACCTGGCAGAACCGAATAGCGGGCATTTGCCCTGCCTGTATGAGGGCGAACGCGCGAGAGAGATACATTACCTACAGGACGCCATGGCGAAAAGGAACTATTTTCAAAACTCCCGTTACGTACTTGAGTAACTCTAAATTTAGTTTGACGTTTAGTTCGATATCTAAGAATTGGAGGGACAACTTTTTTAGTCCGGCGGCTAACTCTTTTAACAGACATCTTGCCAACTCCTTTACTATAAATAGTTAGTATAAAGTATGTGGCTCTCATTTAGAGAGTGTTAGTTATCGGCACATAATTTCTACTATATTCCCGTTTATATTATAGTGAGTGACAAGGCAACCGGTGGGAAAGACACAGTGAAACTACCCGAAAGAGGGGGGCTGTGTCTCTTGATCTGATCGTGAAGATTCCTGACGTTGTGATGAAGATGGTCAGTATTACTACTGGCCTGAAGACTTTGGTCCAGACATATTTTATTATTTATCAGTCTTCAGCTCACGGGTTCCCAGCTGTTGTACAGGTCGATGGTTGTCGGGAAAAATGGCAGCAAACTGATTGATTTGATCTGCTGACATTTCAATAGGCTGTTCCAATACCGTCCAATTCACATGTTCTGTACATGGCGGGGTAGTCAGTGATCCGTTGTAGCGAACGGAGTGCAGGTCTTTTGGCAGCAGCGTGGCAAGATTTATTTCTCCCTCCAAGTTCGCTTCTTGAGAGATACCTTTTGGCAGTTTGGACCAGATGCGGTTGAAGGCCTTGTTTTCTTTGCCACTTTGTATAAGAACCCCTAAGACAGCTGTGCTTCCGTTGTCGCTTTGATGAACAAAATGAAGCTCCATTTCAGCATTTTTACCGTCTATTTGGTGTTCACTTGGATGATGAAAATGGAACTGCTTTAAGGTGAATGTAGTGCCGTCCACGACAATATTATTGCTGGGACTAGCTGCATTGACTTGGACGGTATGTCCATTATTCAGTATGGATACTTTAGTGGTTGAATAATGAACCTGCAGCGGTTGCTGCGTATGCGAAGCTTCCAGATGGGAATGCTCTATGTTGATGGGAGATTGCTCCTGACCGTTACCACAAGCGACAAAATCCTTTTCCAGCTCCCCCCAATGCTCCGGTCCTTCATCCCCTTCGTAGGACCAGTGCGGGCTTTTCTGAATAACTGCATGAGCGTTGTTAGCTGAGGACGATGATGCGCTAGTAGGACTAGAAGTGGCGGGTGATGTACATCCTGTTACCGACAGTGCCAAGATTATGGAAAATATGCTGAACAAGCAACCTCTCCAATGTTTTTTCATGTTTCTTTATCCTTCTTCCAAATAGAGTATGTGAAACTTTTTACATTGTAAATTATTGTACAAAGTTCCTGCAAGGGTACAAGGACTTAGGAAAAAGGTAGAAATGGTTGCTTATTATTACCGGGGTGTAGAAAGAATAATGGAGTGGTGAAATTTTGTTTGTCCTCTTTGGGGGAAGTGACTATAATAGTGGGGTGTGCGTTACAAAATAATTCCATATCTACTCAAAGGAGAGATCTACATGAAAGCAGCAATTGTTACAAAAGACAAGAAAGTTAGTGTAGAAGAGAAACCTTTGCGCTCCCTGAAACATGGGGAAGCGTTAGTCCAAGTTGAATATTGTGGGGTTTGCCACACAGATTTGCACGTAAAAAATGCAGATTTCGGTGATGTCACAGGCAGAGTTCTGGGACATGAAGGTATTGGGAAAGTCATTGAATTAGGTGAAGGAGTGACCAGTCTTAAAATTGGCGATCGCGTAAGTATTGCCTGGATGTTCGAAAGCTGCGGTCACTGCGAATATTGTTTAACTGGACGGGAAACTTTGTGTCGTGAAGTTAAAAATGCCGGATACACGGTAGACGGTGCAATGGCAGAACAATGTATTGTCACAGCTGACTATGCGGTCAAAGTACCAGATAATCTTGATCCTGCCGCTGCAAGTAGTGTAACTTGCGCAGGGGTTACAACATATAAAGCAGTTAAAGTAAGCGATATCAGACCAGGACAATGGATCGGTATCTTCGGTATCGGCGGCTTGGGTAACCTGGCTGTGCAATACGCTAAAAATGTATTCAATGCTAAAGTTGTAGCCTTTGACATCAGTGATGAAAAACTCGAACTGGCCAAAAAAATTGGTGCTGATTATATTGTTAACAGCATGAAAGAAGATCCAGTCGCCCGAGCTAAGGAATTAACGAACGGTGCTGGTCTGGATGCAACCGTGGTTACTGCTGTTGCCAAAACACCTTTCAACCAAGCTATTGACGTTGTGAAGGCTGGCGCGCGTGTCGTAGCTGTAGGTCTTCCAACCGATAAAATGGATCTGGACATTCCGCGTCTGGTTCTGGACGGCATTCAAGTAATCGGTTCTTTGGTCGGTACTCGTGAAGACCTTAAAGAAGCGTTCCAGTTTGCTGCAGAAGGTAAAGTTGTTCCTCTTGTACAAAAACGTCCGCTTGAAGACATCAATGAGATCTTCGAAGAGATGGAGCATGGCAAAATCCAAGGACGTATGGTCATTGATTTTACCAAATAAAATGATGTCCAATTCGTAACTCTTGGAATTGTAAGAGAGAGAAAGCGCCTGCTGATCTAGTGCAGACGCTTTTTTTGCTTTACAGCTTATTCAGAATGTTATCCTCCAAAACCGCAGATTTATCCCCGTATTCTTTAATAATATGTCTTTCTCCCCAGGCACAAAGTGAATCCAAAATGCTTTTCAAACTACATCCATATTCACTAAGCTCGTACTCCACTTTGGGTGGAACCTGATTATAACTAATCCGATTGACAATGCCGTCTTCCTCTAATTCACGAAGCTGTTGAGTCAGCATTTTTTGTGTTATGGAAGGCATCATGCGCTTTAATTCACTTGTTCGCATCTTTCCATGGGTCAAATGACACAGAATCACACACTTCCATTTTCCTCCGATCACCTCTAATGTCGCCTCAACAGAGATATTGTATTTTTTCTTTCCCAATGCCGATCCCTCCGTGTATGTCGCCTCTAAGGTACTTTTTGGTACCTATATCACTAAAAAGTACGTACTGTTCATAATTGATTGAATAACTCATAATAACATCTGCTGGTCGAAGATTACTATAGATAGGAGTGAAAAACATGTCGCCAGAATCCAAACGAAGTATCTGGCCATTACTGGCTTTAGCCGTAAGCGCCTTTGCCATTGGGACCACTGAGTTCATCAGCGTAGGATTGCTTCCCCTGATCGCTGAAGACTTGCACATATCCGTAACAATGTCCGCACTAACTGTAACGCTGTATGCATTAGGGGTTACCATTGGGGCACCTGTGTTGACCTCGTTAACATCGAGTGTTCCTCGTAAAACGCTACTGCTGTGGATCATGATTGTGTTTATAGCAGGCAACAGCCTTGCTGCGGTCTCTAGTGGAATCACCCTGCTGCTGATTGCACGTGTCATCTCGGCGTTCTCCCATGGAGTGTTCATGTCCATCGGGTCCACCATCGCGGCCGACCTTGTTCCCGATGATCGGCGGGCGAGTGCCATTTCGATTATGTTCTCCGGCTTGACCGTTGCCACCGTTACAGGAGTGCCGTTGGGCACCTACGTGGGGCAGCAATGGGGTTGGCGGGCTGCATTTATGGCTATTGTGGTCGTCGGTGTTGTGGCCCTCATTGCCAATCTGATCCTGCTGCCCTCTACGCTTCGGAAAGGGAACAAGACCCCTTTCAGCGAGCAGGTCAAACTGGTTACGAATGGTCGCTTGCTACTTGCATTTATCATTACTGCCTTGGGATATGGGGGCACATTCGTCGTGTTTACTTATTTATCTCCATTACTTCATGACATAACCGGTTTTGGAGAAAATACGGTAACATTCATTCTCTTATTGTATGGAATCGCCATTGCTATCGGGAATGTCATCGGTGGAAAAGCTGCGAACCGCAGACCGCTTTCAGCTTTGTTTTACATGTTTCTGATTCAAGCTGTGATCCTGTTTCTGCTGTGGTTTACCGTGCCATTTCAAACGGCAGGTCTGTTGACGATTTTTTTTATGGGATTGCTTGCGTTTATGAATGTGCCTGGTCTACAGGTGTATGTAGTTATGTTAGCCGAACGTTTTGCACCCAAAGCGGTCGATGTCGCCTCTGCTGTTAATATTGCGGCTTTTAATGCAGGAATCGCAATCGGAGCATATGTGGGAGGAATTGTGACAGATTCACTGGGGCTTATGCATACGACTTGGGTCGGTGGGGTAATGGTTTTTGTTGCGGTTCTACTGACAGCATGGAGTCGTATGCTCGAAAAAAGGGATACAACCGCCTTGGTAGGCTAAAACTTTTAAAAAATAGAGAGGAAGATACAAAATGACACAAAACCTACAAAGCACAACAACATTGCACAACGGAGTTCGCATGCCTTGGTTTGGCATCGGGGTATTTAAAGTAGAAGAAGGTTCAGAGCTGGTCAATGCTGTGAAGGCTGCTGTAAAGCATGGCTACCGCAGTATAGATACAGCGGCAATCTATGCGAATGAAAACAGTGTAGGACAGGCTATTCAGGAAGCCCTCTCGGAGAATAATCTGTCCAGAGAAGAACTATTCGTCACGTCCAAAGTGTGGAATGCAGATTTAGGCTATGAAGAGACGCGAGCAGCTTATGAAGCAAGCCTAGACAAGCTGGGGCTGGACTATCTGGATCTATATCTGATTCATTGGCCGGTTCAAGGCAAATACAAAGAAGCCTGGAGAGCTTTGGAGTCCTTGTATAAAGAAGGACGGATTAAGGCCATCGGAGTCAGCAATTTCCAAATTCACCATTTGGAAGATCTCATGCAGGATGCAGAAATCAAGCCAATGGTCAATCAGGTGGAGTTTCACCCGCAGCTAACCCAAACCGAGCTGCTGCAATTCTGTCAAAAGAACAACATCCAAATGGAAGCCTGGTCCCCGCTCATGCAGGGTCAATTGCTCGATCATCCGGTACTGCAAGACATAGCGAACAAGTACGGTAAATCGGTGGCTCAAGTGATTTTACGCTGGGATGTACAGCAGGGAGTCGTCACTATTCCCAAGTCCACCAAGGCGCATCGAATCGTCGAAAATGCCGATATTTTTGACTTTGAATTGACGCGTGAGGATATGGATCAAATTCAGGCGTTAAATGCCAATCTTCGGGTAGGTCCAGATCCGGACAACTTTGATTTTTAAAATTCAGTCCATCATAAAACGCCGTTTCCTTCTTCATGGAAGGGACGGCTTTTTTGTGCATGATGAATCTGGAGCTACAGCAATCCAATCCTGCCATATGGTATTATAGAATTATATGAAATGAGAAGTTTTGGACGCTTATGAAAATGAAAATCTCCGGGGGACCTCATGAATAAGACAATTGCAGATATAGCCCAAATGGCTGGTGTATCCAAGAGCACCGTATCCCGTTTTTTGAACGGCGGATCTGTCAGCCTGGACACTAAGCGTAAAATTGAAAAGGTGGTTAAGGCCACGGGGTATGTGCCCAATACCTTTGCCCAAAGTTTGAAGGCAAAACGAACCAACATTATCGGAACCGTCGTGCCACGGCTGGATTCCTTTGCGACATCTCATACGTTAATGGGGATTGATGAGGAACTGCGTTCCCAGCATTACCAGATGCTGATCTCTAATACGAGTCAGGATGTAAAGCGTGAAATCGAAGCGATCTATGAGTTCGCACGACAAAAAATTTCAGGCATCATTCTGCTGGCTGCTCAAATTACAGACGACCACCTGACCGCGATTCGAGACATCAGTATTCCGGTATTGCTGGTAGGCCAACAACATGAGCAGATCCATAGCCTTATCCATGATGATTATCGTGCCGGATATGATATCGGTGCATATGTCCTGTCACAGGGCCACCGTGAAATTGCCTATGTCGGTGTTACTGAAAGGGACGTTGCTGTCGGTGTGCAACGCAAAGAGGGCTTTAGGCAGGCTGTTCGCGATGCGTTACCTGCTACGTGTTATACGGACGAGACGATGCGAGTCGCAGGATATGATATCAGGTACTATGAAACCGGGTTTAAAATGTCCGATGCACGGATTGCTGCATCTGCCATCTTAGACCAATTCAAGCCATCGTTGATGGTGTGCGCTACGGATAATATCGCGCTTGGGGTAATCAACGCGGCTTATTCCAGAGGAATTACCATTCCGTCGGATTTGTCGGTCACTGGCTTTGGGGGATACGATATTACGGAGGTCATTCACCCTGCGCTAACAACTGTTCAATATCCGTATATGGAGGCTGGACGTGTAGCAGCACAAAATATTGTACGGCTGGTAGAACATAAAACGGTAGAGCAAGTGACAGTCATGGATTATTCCCTTATTGAAAGAGAAAGCGTTGACAAACGTTAAACAAGTGGATTATAATTTCTTCGAAACCGGTTCCATTTTACTCTTGCACAATTGGAATCGGTTGCAACTCCATGGATGAGTATTTTTTTTAATCGTATAGGAACCGGTTCCGTTATAATATTTTTTCGTTAATTTGGAACCGGTTCCCTAAATCTAAGTTTTTAAAAAATGAGGTACACCTATGAAAATGACAAAAGAACAAAAGTATCGATTGATCGAGCAGGCAGAGCCCGGTGAAATAGCGAGCTTGCAGAAAAAGGTGGAGCAATGTCAGTGGCGACAGTCATTTCATATCCAGCCACCGACAGGTTTACTCAATGATCCGAATGGATTTTCATATTATCAAGGTGAATACCATTTATTTTATCAGTGGTTCCCGCTCGGAACCGATCATGGGATGAAATATTGGTATCATTTGAAATCCAAAGATTTGGTCACATGGCATAGTGCAGGCATTGGCATCACACCTGGGGACGATTTCGACTCGCATGGGGCTTATTCCGGCAGCGCGCTAGAGCATGAGGACAAGTTATACATGATGTATACAGGAAATACAAGAGACGAAAACTGGATTAGACATCCTTATCAATGCATGGCTGTGATGGATGAGAGCGGTCGCATTATCAAGTGGGAGCATCCTGTTATTGACCATGTACCAGAAGGCTATACAGATCATTTTCGTGATCCCAAGCTGTGGAAGGACGGCGATAGTTTCTATTGTGTGATTGGTGCCCAGAGAACGAATTCAACAGGCTGCGTTGTCCTTTATCGTTCAACCGATCTTCATACTTGGCAGTTCGAGGGGGAACTGAACACCGGGTTGGAATCGTTTGGATATATGTGGGAATGTCCGGATTATTTTGAACTGAACGGAGCAGGGGTCTTGGTCTTTTCTCCACAGGGCTTGGAGCCTTCAGGGGACGAAAACCAAAACATTTATCAATCGGGCTACGTCATCGGCAAACTGCTGAATACAGAGACAAGAACACTGGAGCATGGCGCATTCCACGAGCTCGATAGAGGCTTTGATTTCTATGCACCACAGACGATGATTGACCCGCAGGGGCGGCGTATTATGGTGGCCTGGATGGGGCTGCCGGATATCGAATACCCGACAGATCCGAACGGATGGGCCCATTGTCTGACGTTACCGAGAGAACTTACGCTTCATGAGGGAAAACTCTTGCAGCGGCCAATCCCAGAACTAACCACATTGCGTAGAAATAGTGAGGATCGGGTAGCTGATACGTTGTCTTCAGAGAGCAAAACCTATGAAGGATTCAAAGGTACAGCGTATGAGCTGATCTGTGAAGTAGATCTTTTGGATGCGAAGGCATTTGGTATCGAATTCCGTGCGAGTGAGACGGAGAAAACGGTGATAAAATATAACGCCGTCAGCCGCAAACTTGTATTGGACCGTTCGCAATCGGGTGAGCCTGTAGCCGCTGAGTATGGTGAAGTGCGGCAGTGTGCATGGGATAAGGATCATATCAAACTTCATCTGTTTGTAGATACATCTTCGGTTGAGATTTTCATCAATGATGGGGAAGAAGTGTTCACCAGTCGTATTTTTCCGCACCCAGAGAGTGACGAAATACGCTTTTTTGCCGACAAGGGAGAGGCTCTCTTCCAAGCGGTAAAATGGAATTTTACATGAGTAGGCTAATTCATCAAGTGGATCGTTAATCATCAAACATAACGGAATGAACGAGGGGATGAACATCATGGCGGAAAACAGAGAGATAGCTAAAGAAGTGATCGAGGCGATCGGTGGAAAGGAAAATATCGCTTCGTTTGCTCACTGTGCAACGCGCTTACGAATTATGGTGCATGATAAGGAGAAGATTGATCAGAAAAAAGTTGAAGAGATCGACAAGGTTAAGGGTGCTTTCTTCAATTCAGGTCAATATCAGATTATTTTTGGTACAGGAACGGTAAATCGGATTTTTGAAGAGGTTGAGAAGCTTGGCGTGACGGGTTCATCTAAAGAAGAGGTGAAGAGTCAGGCGAAAAAGGAGGGCAACGTCTTCCAGCGGTCCATTCGTACCTTTGGCGATGTGTTTGTACCGATTATTCCAGTGCTGGTCGCTACGGGGTTGTTCATGGGACTGCGCGGTTTGCTTACTCAGCCGCAAATTCTCGCTCTGCTCGGTATGACGCCGCAGGATATTTCACCTAACTTTTTATTATATACACAGGTATTAACGGATACGGCTTTTGCCTTTCTGCCTGCGTTAGTCGCATGGTCAGCCTTTAGAGTATTCGGCGGTAGTCCGGTGCTGGGTATCGTTCTCGGTCTGATGCTGGTAAACCCGGCTCTCCCTAACGCGTATAGTGTTGCGGACGGCTCAGCTCATCCGTTGACGATGTTCGGATTCATTCCAGTGGTGGGCTATCAGGGCTCAGTATTGCCAGCCTTCTTCGTGGGTTTGATCGGAGCCAAACTGGAGCGGGCGCTGCGTAAACGGGTGCCTGAAGCGCTGGATCTGATCCTTACACCATTTTTAACATTGTTGATTATGATCACTTTGGGACTGTTTGCTATCGGTCCAGTGTTCCATTCACTTGAAGAATGGGTGCTGCACGGAACCATATTTGTACTTGATTTGCCTTTCGGTATTGCAGGGATCGTCATCGGCTTTTTGCATCAGATTATCGTCGTTACAGGTGTGCATCATATATTTAATTTCCTGGAGATTCAACTGCTTGAAAAGAACGGCGTAAATGCCTTCAATGCTATTATTACCTGCGCAATGGCTGCACAGGGAGCTGCCTGTCTGGCAGTTGGTCTGAAAACGAAGGACAGCAAGCTGAAAGCGTTGGCGCTTCCTTCTTCGTTCTCTGCTTTCCTAGGAATTACAGAGCCGGCTATCTTCGGGGTCAACTTGAGATATATGAAGCCTTTTGTCATGGGTCTCATCGGCGGAGCGGTTGGTGGTTTTATTGCTTCGGTCTTGCATTTGGCGGCTACAGGGATGGCGGTTACTGTTATTCCAGGTACGTTGCTCTACATGAACCATCAGCTTCCGTTTTATATTTTGGCGAACTTGGCTGCTATGGCAGTATCCTTTGTCCTGACTTGGATGTTTGGCTTTAACGATAAAATGCTGGACAAAGTCAAAACAGCGGGTTCCTCCAAATAATATCATTCAGTCAGCACCAATATACGCAGATTCATGCGTGTAACTATAAATATAATGGTCGCTTTTACACGGAGCGCTCTTGTCCCTTAATGAAAAAAAGGATAACTAGAGCAGCATTCGATGTGAAGCGGCCATTTTTTTATCTGTGAAATTCTGCTTCAGGCTATCAGATTAGACGATGGAGGAACGTTCATCCAGAAACTCGGACGGGGAACAGCCTGTTAAGCGTTTGAAGATCCGATGAAAATAGGACACATCACTATAGCCCACATACTCCGAGATTTCACGAATCGTTAGCCGCGACTCCGTCAACATGTAGATGGCGGTTTTAATACGTTGCGTATGTACATGCTCGCTGATCGTTTGGCCTGTAACCTCACGCAGCAGTGTCGCGGCATAATTGGGGGTTTTGCGAATGGCATCACCAAGCTCTTCTTTGGTTACCTTTTCCCTGTAGTGATTCTGAATGTACTGTTTCATATGTTCTACATGCCGTTCTTTATCGCGAGGAACGGTACCTTTGTCCCATTCCTGGTTCATATAAATCATGGCTTCGGTCAGCAGACAGTCAGCCATCAGGGCGTAGTAGCTTGGGTGTTCAGTCCATTGATAATACATCGATTTGATCCGTTCATGCAGCAAATCGTAGCATCCGGGCTTGATCCATAACGGCTGGTCTGTATTCAGTATGGGAAGTGTGCTGTTCGTACATGTTTTGCGGCAATGTATCACATACTTGGTATGGAAAAGCGTAGGAATGCTCTTGCCATAGTAATTCAGATGAGCGGGTAAAAGCAGTGCTTCACCCTTGCCCAGAATGATCTTGCTATCGTTCACCCAATATACACATTTGCCAAAGGTGACCAAAATGAATAGCAAGTCATCGTTGTCGGTATTTGCACCAGCCTTTTCATACCAGTCTACGCCATTGTCCTGCCGTATACCCGTCAATGTAATCACAAAACTCACTCTCCAATGTCTTCAACATTCATCATACTGTAATACATCCATCATACTATAGTTCATAGTCTTGGTGAACGGGTACAGGTAGAATAGGACTATATAAGTTTAATGTAGATAGAGAAGCAAAGTGGAGAAGAAGTTATACAGTAAAGACATTCAGGAGGATGACATTACTATGCTTAAAACGAAAATTATTTGTACTATGGGACCTGCCTGCGACTCCATTGATTTGTTAAAAGAAATGATCCAGGCTGGTATGACTGTAGCTCGCTTGAACATGGCTCATGGGGAGCTGGAGGATCATGTTAAACGTATTGAAAATGTGAGACAGGCAGCGAAGGAAATGAATACCTGTATCCCTGTCATGATGGATATTAAAGGACCGGAAATACGGATTGGCAAGCTGAAGGAGGCATCTGTTCTACTGAAGCCAGGCAACCAGCTTATTCTGACCACGGAAGAGATTTTGGGGGACGAGCATCGTATTTCGGTGAATTACCCAGATATGCCGAAGGATATCAAAGCAGGTGACCGCATTCTCATCGACGACGGTTTGGTTGATCTGACTGTAACCTCCATCGAAGGAACCGAGATGATTTGTAACATCGTAAGCGGCGGTATTTTGAAGCCGAGAAAAGGTGTGAATCTGCCAGGGATTCATACAACTCTTCCAGGCGTAACAGAGCGCGACGTGAAGCACATTCAATTTGGGGTGGAGCAGCGTATCGAGCTTATTGCGGCTTCTTTTGTGCGTAAAGGCGACGATATCCGTGAAATTCGTGAGATTTTGAAGGGACATCATGCCGAGCATGTACAGATTTATTCCAAAATTGAAAATGCCGAAGGTATGGAAAACCTGGATGATATCATCGAAGCTTCGGACGGTATTATGGTAGCTCGTGGCGACTTGGGCGTGGAAGTGCCGATTCAAGACGTGCCTGTGATGCAAAAAGAAATGATCGACAAGTGTAATCTGGTCGGCAAGCCCGTTATCGTTGCTACTCACATGCTGGAGTCCATGCAGGTGAACCCGCGTCCGACGAGAGCTGAAGTTAGTGACGTGTTCAATGCCGTTATGCAGGGAGCTGACGTAGTGATGCTGTCGGGCGAATCTGCTGCAGGTAAATACCCTGTTGAATCCGTACGGACCATGGCTGCGGTAGCTGCCAGTGCAGAATCACAATTGGATTACCAGGAGCAGTTCGATAAGCGCAGAGCACGCCAAAGCACCAACATTACTGAAGTCATTAGTCAGGGTGCGGTGAGTTCGTCTCTGGAGCTGGATGCCAAAGCGATTATTACCTCGACTGCCAGTGGATTCACGGCTCGTATGGTGTCCAAATATCGTCCGAAGGCACCGATCATTGCGGTTACTCCGAATAACACGGTATTCGCTAAAATTTGCCTGTTGTCCGGTGTATTCCCGATTAAAGGGGATAAGGTAGCCACAACGGATGAAATGTTCGAATCTTCCATCCGTAACGCGCTGAATGCAGGATATATCCATAAAGGAGATACTGTAGTCCTGTCAGCAGGCGTCCCTGTCGCTGAGGCAGGCACGACCAATCTGATTCGGGTATATCAAGCGTAAGTTATATCAAATACAGAAAAGGCGCTGATCCTCTAGGGTTCAGCGCCTTTTTGATGTTCGGTCGTGTCTAGGCTTACAGCCCGAATACACTTTTGGCAACGACTTGTGTCAGTTCTGCCTTATGGGCTTGGTATTGCTCTGGGGTAATGCTCTTATTGGCCAGTCGTTGATCCAACTGCTCCGTCAACTGAGCTACCTGTAGATCAACGATAGCCTGAGCATCCTGATTATGGGTTTGTGCAATATCAGCCAAGGTTTGACCATTATATAACGCATCATATAATTGCTCATCCGAGGATATACCCAGTGCTTTCAACAGATCATCATCCTTTGAAGCTTCATTGTCCTGTACATGCAGGGCTCTCTCTGGAGCCAGTGCAGCAGCATTAGCCCGACTTCCCCAAGTAGATGACTGCCCAATAGATAACGCCAGCAACAGTGTGCAGATGACCAACATTCGTTTTCGATTCATAAGTGTAAATCTCCTTTTGTGTTTCATTAAATTTCTGACGGGGTGGAACGGTATATGGATATCCAACGGGAGTGATGTTTATGCCTTTAGCCCATCCGGCTTATGTAGTTACCAGATTCTTAAATACATCATACACGCCCAATCTTAGCGTCAGCTTAATACTCGTTTAAAATAAACTAAAAGAGAAGATTGTAAACAGGTAGCGCTAAAAAAATTCGCAGATAACGAAAAAAGAGTGTGATTTACCCTTTGGATGCTGTTTTTTTCTTTGACCAGATTGTTCGTATCCCATGAATACAGAGCAGCAGTAAGGGGAAAAACAACCCAATGGATAGAGAATAGGGAATCCACGTCTTTGTATCATAGGTTTGTTGGTAAGGGACATTAGGATACACGATGATGGACAGGATGACTAATAACATCCCGAGAGGAAGCACCAGTTGCCGATCGCTTTTCAGACAAAAGATTTGGGCTATTGCTGTCACTGTGGTGTGCATATACAGCGTGATTCTAAAAAAAAGTGAAATAAACCACATTGTAGCCATGATGGCTTCGATGCGCTGTAGAAAGTTACCAATGCTAATTTTTTTGGCTAACGCATAGCTAGGATATATATTTCTTGCCGTTAAGTCAGGACCAAATACCAAAATTGTCAATGCAACCACCACGACCAGCATCAATCCGCCAATCAGGCTTCCTATGAAAAAAGCTTTACGGGTTTGATCGGAACGATGTATAGAAGAAGGGAAGATCATGAGCAAAATAATATGAGGTATAAATACTGTGCTAAAAAAGGACAGGGCAGCAGGCCAAATCGGCCCTACTCCTGCCTCCAATACAGGTTGGACATTTTCCAGCTTAATGTTGGATACCACTAAACCTACAAAAGAAATATACAGCAGAGTAAATAAAGGAAACAACAGTTCGGCCGAACGAGCCAGGACTTCGAGACCCAGCCGAGCAGCGAATACTATGATAAGTGCAAAAAGAATATTCACCGCTAGAATCGGCGTTTCCGGTATCATTTGAGTAGTCATAAAATTTCCTAAATAAAATAACACCGGTACAGGAGCATTAATGAATAGTAGGGTGAAAAATAGAAAACCTACGGTTTTGCCTAACCATTTTCCGAGTAGGGTTTCCATCATCTCAACCAGGGTCATCTCTGGATAAAGCGCCGCAAGCTTGCTGTACATATACAAGATAAGAAGCCCAGCCCCGACCCCCACGAGCGCGGCAATCCACGCATCTTGTTTGGCTACAAGTGCCATCCCTGAAGGGACGATGAGGATTGCACTTCCGACCGTAAATAAAGCAGATATGATCATGATTTGTCGTGCTGAGATTTTGATTTGTGCGGGCACCCGTTTTTCACCTCCTCTTATTTTATTAGGCCCATATGGATCAGGAAATTGCTGAATGGTCTATAAATGGCTGTTATCCAATCCAGGGGGGTGGGAATGAGCCAGTGTAATACCTTGGCACAACTAATTCCGACTGCAAAAAAGAGTAGGATGAAAAACAACCAAAGCTCTTTTTTAAATCCTTTTTTCCACATGTCGGGGACTTCAATTAAGCTAATTACAGCAGCGACGAGGAATATGCCGATGATTTTTACGATTTGAGATAGCACTTTGCAAAACACCTTCTTTTGTGGAGTGAGGAATTACTCTTTCATATCATTCATAAAGGAGCTACCGATGGTGCCCAAGCGCCGAATCTTGAAATCGACTTTGATCGTTACGGGTAATTCTGTAAAGTATTCCTCATCCCAGTTTTGCTTCAGTCTGTTCCAAGTCTTCGGAGCAGCGCGGTGAATGGCTTCACCGAATCCGAATATGTCCGTTTTGTACGATTGTTGGGCCTTTCTAACGGCCGACTTCATAATATCTTCTATTTTTTCTTCTTCTTGCTTTTCAATGTCATAAATCGTTCCTACCTTGGTCAAATCGAGGTCAGTACACTCGACTTCTCCCACGTTGGCCTCAACCTGCATTTTAATATGAATCTGGGGCTCTCCCCTATAGGTGCTTCCTTTTACAGTGGTTTGGGTGCGAATGATTTCGGAGACGACTTTGCCGCCTCTAGGGCAAGCAACGTAACCGACAGAGCTTTGCACTTTGCCAAGGATAAAATTATAGCCCCTACTTTCAGTTTCATCTAACCATCCGATTAGTCGATCTTTTCTGAATACAGCAAGTCCTGAATACTGTAAACGACTGAACGGAGCGATCTTTTGCACATTGTCGCTGGTTTCTCCCATTTCTTTATTGCCAATGATCCGAAGTCCTGTCAACACAGGCTGCTTTCCTTCACTAGTCATAGCTGCAATCAATTCATCCAAGGTTACCGTCGTAGTAGGCGACCAGTTTTTCTGTGATGTTTCCAGGGAAGAAAAAAGGTCATTGGCGGGAATCGGATTTAAAGGCGTCATAATTTTCAACGTATCCTCCGCACTAACGTCCTTGGACACTACAATATAAAAATCAGTGCGGAACTGATGATATCTGGAGAGTAAATCTAAAGATTTTGCCATCCCTTCGGCAGCTAACGACTCACCGATAACACATATGCGCAGGTGAGAAAAATACATTCTCCGGGGACTAATTGTTGTTATTTTCCGGATCGCTTCAAATATGGTGTCCGCCTCCTCTGTATACAAGGTGGCTGGAGCCCCGCCTCCTGCTCCTTTTTTAGCCGATGCCTTGCCAGGGTCCACCACTTGGATAGAGACCCGGAATTGATCCCCTTGCTTATCGATTCCCATACCGACGGCGATGGCAAGCTCATTCAACTCTCTACGATTCCAACAGCCTGTCAGAAGTAAGACGAGTGCAAGAATCAGGAAGAGAAACGCCTTCTTCCGCTTCATGATGATCACTCCTTTCTGACGGTTTCTCTTTTTTCTATTCCCGTGATTTGCGGGGCGGAGTGCTGTTTCGACGCTTGACATTTTTTTGATCGACTAACCGGGGACGTGACATCATCATCCAGTGAGGGAATCGAAAGATGGTATCTTTGGTGTCTGACGGTATGAGAGGTGCAAAAGGAGTCATATAGGGAACGCCGAATGAACGAAGGCTGCACATATGCAGGATCAGGGCAATGCCTCCGACGATAATTCCGAACAGCCCAAAGGAAGCGGCAAGCCCCATCAGGGGGAATCGCAGCATACGAAAAGCGATGGACATATTGTAGGCAGGAAGAACAAAGCTGGAAATAGCAGTAATCGATACAACAATAACCATTGCCGCAGATATGATGCCCGCCTCGACAGCAGCTTGTCCAATGACGAGTGTGCCGACGATAGAGACGGCTGCCCCAATGTACTTGGGCATGCGAACGCCAGCTTCCCGCAATATTTCAAATGTCAGTTCCATCATGAGTGCTTCAATAAAGGCAGGGAAGGGGACCGCTTCGCGCTGTGCTGCTAGACCGATTAGCAGTGAGGTCGGCAGCATTTCCTGATGAAACGTAGTGATGGCAACATATAAGGACGGACCGAGCAAGGAAATAAAAACTCCGGTATAACGAAGGACACGGATGAAGCTGCTAATGTCTGCACGCTGATAATAGTCCTCCGCCGCATGCAGGAAGGAGACAAATAATGCAGGCACGACAAGCACAAAAGGGGTACCATCCACCAGGATCGCAATTTTTCCTTCCAGCAGCTCGGCGGCGATCACGTCTGGGCGTTCCGAATTGTATACTGTCGGAAAGGGGGTGAAGGTTTTGTCTTGGATTAATTCCTCGATATATCCGCTTTCGAGAATGCCGTCTACATCAATGCGATTCAATCGTTCATGTACTTCCTCAACCAATTTAGGGTTCACAATCCCCTTTATATACATGACAGCGACATCGGTCTGGGTTACACGACCGATTTGTTTGGTCTCCAGCCATAGATTCGGATCTTTAATTTTACGTCGAATCAAGGCTGTGTTCGTACGCAATGTCTCAGAAAATCCTTCCCGAGGCCCACGGACGACATTTTCTGAGGCAGGCTCGGTGACCCCCCGATCCTTCCATCCACGTGCGCTGGCCGATATTGCCTGCGTCTCACCCTCAATCAAAATGATTGCATCCCCCGACAACAGCGCGTTATATAAGGCTTCAAAGTCATTAATATCCTGGATGCTGCCAATAGTGAGGGCGTAATCTTTCAACATTTGCATGACGTTAGAGGAAGTTTGAATCCGGCATTCCACGTCCTTGGACAAGCTGCTGTCCAGCATCATTGATTCCATAATGAAGTCGGAGACTATATTTTGGTCCACCAAACCGTCGGTATAGAGGATCGCAATGGTCTGGTCACCGTCCTTGCCGATTCGAATTTCTCTTATGACGATGTCGGTGCTGTTGCCAAGCGCTTGTCTGATCTGCTGAAGATTGGTTCCGATATTTGCACTGAGCTGTTCTGCGGGATGTTCAGACTTACTCTCGCTTTGCTGAACGGGTGCCTTTCTAAATTTGTTAAGGGGGGTTCTTTTCCGAAAACGCATGCACGTTCTTCCTCTCTTTGAGGATACTTTTTAATCCAGTATGGACGCTGGAGTCTCTTGGTAAACTTATAGCTGGAATTTCGATAGGGGAAAAGCGGGTATAAAAAAACCTCCTTCACAAAAGTGAAAGAGGTTTTAGACCAACTACATCAAATTACAATTTAGGATTTTTCCCATACTTATTGTCGCCAGGCTGACTGTCTAGGCATGCGAATACAAGCAGTACAATGCCACCGAATGGCACAAGAGCAATCAGAATCCACCAACCGCTTTTACCCGTGTCGTGCAGTCTGCGAGCAAGAACTGCCAAGGATGGCAACAGGACAGCCAGAGAGTAGATGAGAGTCAATATTGGAGTTAAGCCCAAAAGACCATCGATCAGACCGACTATAAAACTGGCAATTACACTAAATAGAACAAACATCCAGTATTCTGTACGTCTTGCTCTACCTTGGAATCCTACATAGTTTTTTAATCCATTTAAATACCATTGCATATATTTTCACCTCCTCATAAAATGTAAATATTTGTATTATGTTCATCGTAAAACAATTCTTTTTAGATATATCGGCAGGTAACCTATAGAATTTTACTTGTCAAATTATAACTTTAAACTAGGAATTAAAGCAACACATTTATTAAGGTTAATAATTAAATGAATAATTCATAAAAATATAAAATTACATATTGAATTTTCCATATTCATTGAATAATATAGAGATACGATTAACCGTCAGGTTTGAATCGTCCTTCTTAACAGAAGGAGGTTTTATTTTTCACATTAGTTGAAAGCGCTTTAATTAAAAGAGGGGGATGATCAACATTTAATTTAAGAGTGGAGAAGTTAATACAAACATAATCCTGACCGTCTTATTCATTATTGTTTTATGTTAGCAGGAATGTTCAAAACGAGAGGAGATTGATTTATGAAGCAATTATTTGTTCGTAAAGTAACGGCTGCTTCTCTGGCAGGTGCACTGTTGTTGCCTGCTTCTTTGGTGGGCGCCGAGTCCACACTCAATTCAGATACAGCTGGGATTCAAAGTCTGGAGCAAACCATCCTTCAAGCTCAAGGTCTGAATAATATTTTAAGCCAAAGTAAAAAGGCTGTTTCCTTCAAGGAGACTTCCGTACATGATCCATCCATCCTGAAAGTGAAAGATACATTTTACATTTTTGGTTCACATCTGGCGGCTGCCAAATCCAAAGACCTCATGAATTGGGATACAATTGCGACAGGTGTGGCAAATGGTAATGCATTGATTCCCAACGTCAAAGAGGAATTAAAGGAAGCGCTGGATTGGGCGCAGACAGACACGCTGTGGGCAGCGGATGTTATTCAACTGGCGGATGGCAAGTTCTATATGTACTATAACGCTTGTAAAGGAGACTCCCCGCGTTCAGCTATGGGCCTAGCGGTGGCTGATAAAATTGAAGGACCTTATAAGAATAAAGGGATTTTTCTGAAATCCGGTATGTGGGGTCAACCGAGTGAAGATGGGACGATCTATGACGCAACCAAGCATCCCAACGCCGTAGACCCTGACACTTTCTATGATAAGAACGGCAAGCTGTGGATGGTATATGGCTCCTATTCCGGAGGCATTTTCATTATGCAGATGGATGAAAAAACAGGGAAGCCTTTATCAGGCCAAGGCTACGGGAAAAAACTGACGGGCGGTAACCATGCTCGTATGGAGGGGCCGTACATACAATACAGTCCACAAACGGACTACTATTACTTGTTCCTGTCCTATGGCGGATTGTCAGCGGATGGCGGATATAACTTGCGTGTGGCTCGGTCCAAAACACCGGATGGTCCTTTCTACGATGCTGAAGGCAACGACATGATCAAGGTTAAAGCGAATCCTGACAAACCTCTTTTTGATGACGCTTCCATTGAGCCATACGGCGTCAAGTTAATAGGTAATTACCTAATTCCAAGAGAAATTGGTGATCCGGGAACAGGGCTGGGTACAGGCTATGTGTCGCCCGGACACAACTCGGCTTATTATGATCCCAAGACGAAAAAGCATTTTGTCATTTTTCATTCCCGTTTTCCGGGGAGAGGTGAGCAGTTTGAAGTGCGGGTACATGAAATGTTCATGAACGCTGACGGTTGGCCTGTAGTTGCTCCTTATCGTTATTCAGGAGATGAGGATTCACTGAAAAAGCTGTCAGAGAAGGATGTCATCGGCCAATACTCGTATGTAAATCACGGGAAGGAAATTTCGGCCAATATTAAGCAAGCTGTTACCGTCAATCTGGATCACGGTGGCAAACTGTCTGGCGGAGTGAACGGTACATGGAAGCTGGGGGCAGACAATCAGCTGGAAATTACAGCAGATGGTGCGAAGTACAAAGGGGTATTCCTGCGGCACCGTGATCCAGACACGGGAGCCAAAACCCTTGCTTTTACCGCACTGTCCTCCAAGGGTGTTGCAGTATGGGGTTCGCTAAAGCCTGACCTGAAGGCCAGCAAGATTGTAGCTGCGGTGCAGAAGGATCTGAGTCTAGGCGACACAAGCAACGTTTTTTATGATCTCACGCTACCTACTCAAGCTGCACAAGATACCACGATTTCGTGGGAATCTTCCCGCCCTGAGATTATTTCTGTCACTGGTGAAGTGTACCGTCCAGAAGCCGGTTCCCAGCCTGCAGCAGTTACATTGACGGCGACTATTAAAAAGGACAAAGTAACAGCAAAGAAAAGTTTTAGTGCCATTGTTCCCGAGCAGGCTCAAGGCCCTCAGCTCGCACGTTACTCGTGGAGTGAGGATCAAGGAACTTCGGTTGTCGACAGCACATATAATCAACTCGACGGTAAGGCCTATGGTGGTGCCACATGGGATAAAGATGGGAAGCTTGGCGGTGCTCTTGCCCTGAACGGCAAGGATGGTTACGTGCAGCTGCCCAACACGGTAACGGATGCGAAGGACTTTACCTTTTCCGCGTGGGTGAACTGGAAGGGCGGAGCCGCTTGGCAACGGATTTTTGATTTCGGCAACGGCCAGGCTCGTCATATGTTCCTCACCCCTTCCCAAGGAAGCGGTGTACTCCAGTTTACAATCCATGAAGGTACGGATCAGAGCCTGCTCTCCAAATCATCATTACCTCTAAACCAGTGGACCCATGTGGCGGTTACACTGGAGGGGAATACAGGGAGGCTGTATGTAAATGGTGAAGAAGTAGCTGTAAATGACGGTATTACCTTTAACCCTAATGAGTTGCTGACAAACGAGGCGTATCTCGGTAAAAGCCGCTTTGTCGCTGATGCCTACTTTAACGGCAGCATGGACGAGGTACAGTTATATAACAAAGCGCTGACAGCAGAGAAAATTAAAGCACTAGCGGATTTGTAATTAAAATGAGCAAACAAAGCAGGGGATGGACTTTTTCTCAAGAAGTTCATCTCCTGCGCAACGTTGTGTATATTTATTTCTTGATTACTGGTATAATAGGAAGCAATTGCGGATATAATGTTTTAAGTAGGCGTTAATGACTCACTCTTGTCTAATGAAGACAGCTTGAGGCAGCAATAGATGACATAAGCACTCTGCATAAATTAAATTCTCCAGTGCTTGCGTTTTCAATACACTTATGGTAATATGAGTATATTGAAATTGTGACCTGAGATTCACATATTGTAGAGGGTTATTGTTTTAGGTTGAAATAACCTTGTGCAATATGTGAATTTTTATTTGTAAAAAATAAAGGTCATATAAATATATTTTGGAGGTAATTCCATGCAAACAGGTACAGTTAAATGGTTTAACGCAGAAAAAGGTTTCGGTTTCATCGAAGTTGAAGGTGGAAGCGATGTATTCGTACACTTCTCCGCAATCCAAGGCGAAGGTTTCAAATCTTTGGACGAAGGCCAACGCGTAGAATTCAACGTAGTTGAAGGAAACCGTGGACCACAAGCTGAGAACGTTGTAAAACTGTAATTTTAAATTACAGCCTACTTCAGATGCCCCGAACATAGCGTTTGGGGCATTTGTTTTTATCTGTTCACAAGACCGTTTTTGAACTGATTACATCTTATCGCTTTATAAATCATGAAGAAAGAGGGATGTTTATGTACAATTCACGGAAAAAGCCAATGGATGAAATTCCTGAGGAAATTACAACTGTTTGGAATTGCGCCAGTGATACATGCAACGGCTGGATGCGGGATAACTTCGCTTTTTCTGTCGAGCCGACATGCCCCATTTGCGGTTCTGCCATGGTGAAGGGCGAGAAAAAGCTGGCTGTTTTAAACAATACGAGCTTTAATCATACCAAACAATCCTAAGCGGATACATGTTTGTAGTAAAAGATGCCCCATAGCCATAACGGCGCTGAGGCGTCTTTTTTGTTTTTCTGAGAACAGGCTTTCAATTAGGGTGTATAGAGGATGGGGATAGTATGCTCAGTAAGGTGGAATTAAATTCAGGTAGTGCCTCATAAAATACACCGTGACCACTTCGTTCGAAAGGAATAAGCCTGGAGCCGGCAATTCCTTTTTGAGTTTGGAGCGCTAGAGGGAAAGGGCAGACCCGATCCAGCTTGCCGTGTAGAATCCACGTAGGCACGTGTATACATGGCAAATCGGGCCGTAAATCAGAGTCACGCAGTGAATACAAAGTACAAGCCATGCTATGAACCGAAGCCGCAAAGCCCTGATCACGTAACCAGTCACGTAAACTCTGGCTGACGGGTTTGGCGAACAACATTTCGCCAAATGATGTTACCAGTTGTGGACGATCTGTATAGGCTTGTTTGATGAGTTTACCTACCTCTGCGACAGGAGTGCCGTAAGGAAAGTCGCTGGTTGGGGTAAACCGAGGCGTGGCAGCTCCGATCAAAATTAGCTGATCAACACCCCATCCCCTATGTCTGCTCATGTAGCGCGTGACAATTGCTCCCCCCATAGAAAAACCGATCAGCCGTATATGGCTTAATTGAAGGGCCTGTATAACAGCCAGGAGATCATCTGCCAGTCGATCATAATTGTAGCCATGCCATGGTCGATCAGACTTCCCGAACCCCCTAAGATCAACTTGAATACAGCGGTATCCGTAAGCAGGCAACTGGGCAACCTGGTATTCGTACATTCGATGGTCCAGCGGCCAGCCGTGCACCATCAAAACAGGGATGCCTTCTCCTATATCTTCTACATACAGCTTAACGCCACGTTCCACTTCAATATAATACTCCATGATGCTCCCCCCTTTAAAAATCACGAAATTTCGTTCTCTCTCACATATATGTAGTCAGGGCTTAGCTCATTCGAAAAAGGGGTGAGGTCGTCGCTATACAAGTATAAAATTAGTAAAATATGTATGTCATCCTGCATGGGGATAGGATATACTTATGGAATGAAACAGCATTGGGAGAGTGGAACAATGACACCATCAAAAACATTAAAATGGATTACGGGCGGATTGGAGCTATTTTTTGCTATTCCTGTTTTGGGCGGGCTGCTCGTCATAAATTCTGCGTATACTGTATTGTTCTTTATGTTGATTTTCCACATTGTGACGTTGGTGCTATCGGTAACTAATAAAGAGACTTATTATGGATCTATTTTAGGGATTGTGACCTCGGTTGTTGGGTGGATTCCATTTGTAGGCTGGTTAATGCACCTGCTCTCAGGCATATTTTTGATGATTACCGCAGCCCAGCAGCCGCGAGACCATTATCGTAATCGCAATCCCTACGATGATTATCGTTATTAGGGCCAATATCGCCTCGAAATGATGAAAGATCCTGTGGAACAGGATCTTTTTTAGTTATGGAATCTTCCCATGATTATGGTGTTGTAGTATTGACCATCTGAGAGAATCTTGTCGTTTTTTAATAACCCTTCGATTTCAAATCCATGCTTTTTATAAAGTTCAATGGCTTTATTATTGGTTTCTAGAACTTGTAGGCACATTTTCTGGATGCCGTTAGAGTCTGCCCAGGAAATAGACTCTTTCAAAAGATTCGTCCCGATTCCATACCCCCAGAAATCCTTTAGTACACACACACCGAATTCAACTTTATGAGCGAATCGACGCAGAACATGACCTTCACATCTTGAAAATCCAACGACTTTATCATGAACGACCGCAACTAAAAATAGATTTTTGGCGTGCTCTGTATCGGCTTTAATAAGCTGTTCAAAACCGGATGTACTTATGAATGCTTCTCCCTTTTCTCTGTCTAAATTTTCAGTCTCTCCATCCATCCGTAAGCGGATTTCAGACAAATTCATCGCATCTTGAATCATAGCCGATCTAATGATATAGCTTACTCCTTGTACATGAAATTCCTGTTTATTTATTTTCATTACATACTCCTTTTGCTGAATCAGGATAAAAAGTGTGATCTCTGGCTTAAGTTAGTTTACCACATATTGTATCAAGTACATGAAAAATAAGCCTGTCCTCTTCTGTTGTATCGTAGCAGAGGGCAGGCTTATTCATTCTCGATCCGTACAGGGAGGCCGGATGGAGATTTATTATTGTGGAGTGGCTGTGTCAGATTAACAAATGGTTCTTATGAATGTGACTTATCGAGCTACAGCTTTTGGAAAACAGAAGCTGTAGCTATTTTTGCTTAGCAGAGGCTTGAGCTGCATTTGGCTTAGCAGGTGCCTTAGCCGCATCTGTTTTAGCTGGAGCTTTACCTGCTTCTCCTTTAGCCCCGTCTACTGGTGGCTTAGAGGGCTTAACGCCATTCACCATATCGGTAATCATTTGCTTCAGATTGGAAACACGCTGATTATATTCGCTTGCGGTAATCTTGCCATTTTGTTTTTCCGTAGCGAGTTTTGACTTCATATCCGAAACCATCACATCAATTACGGAGTTTACGCTCACGCCTTGTGCTTTGGCGATCGTAGCAAGGGATTTACCAGCCTTCAACTGTGTATCCAACTGACTGGAGGACAATTTCAATAGTTTCAGGAGAGCCTTGTTCTCAGCATAGTTTCCTCCTGCGATTTGTGGACCGTTAGCATCGCCAGGGTTTCCCTTAGGTGCCTGTGCTTTGCTTGCAGTAGGAGCCTTCTCAGGTGTAGTTGAAGCAGCATGGGCTGCGCCTGTGGAGTACAGCGCTCCGCCTCCTAAAAATGCCAACGCCATCGTTCCGGCCAAAATTGCTTTCTTGGTGCTCTTCATCTTCATTTTCCACCTTTCGTTTATGGTTTGTTTGGTACGTGATACATCATAAGGGATTAACTTGAATGCTATCTGAGCGCAAGCTGAGCATTTACTGAATGGAATTTGGATGGCAGGACTAGCATTTTAACGAATTGCTATTGTATTACGTGTATTAAGTGATATAATACACTAAAGGCACGATAGATACAGCCGAATTAGGGGGAAACACCCATGGAAGAACAACGGGTTGGCTCGTTCCGATTTTTAATAGACTTTAGCCAGCCATTATATGAACAAATATTAAATCAAGTACGAAGCTCCATTGCTAAAGGAGAGATTGAAATGGGAAGCAAAATGCCATCTGTGCGTGATCTGGCGCAGGAATTGCGTATGAATCCGAATACCGTGATGCGGGCGTATCAGGAGCTGGAACGGGACGGATTGACTGAGAAGCGACGCGGTCTGGGTACGTATGTAACTTCGTCCAGTGAGCGGATTGCCAGCTTTCGGGAACAATTGGCTATGTCGTATATCGATCAGTTTCTCGGACAGATGAGCAGCCTGGGATTATCCTGGGAAGATGTACAGCAATATATAAGAAGCCGACAGGACGGAGATCACAAGGAAGAAGGCGAAAAGGCATGACGGAGTCTGTGGTAACCGCAAAGCAACTGATGAAGCAATATGGAAATAAAAAAGCATTGGACCAACTGGATGTCGTCATTCCAGCAGGACGTATTGTAGGTGTGCTTGGGCCCAATGGCTGCGGGAAGTCCAGCCTCTTTCGAGCCATCACGGGGTTAATTCAGCCGGACGGGGGCGAGCTTCAGGTGCTGGGCCAACAGCCAAGCTGGGAAACCAACCGGAATATATCCTATCTTCCTGACCGGGCACGCTGGTATCCCAATCATACAGTTCAGCAGACGCTGGAATGGGGGAAGTCCTTTTTGCCTGGCTTCAATATAGAGGATGCCTATAAACTTGCTGACCATATGGATGTGGAATTGGAGCTAAAGATGGCCGGATTGAGTCGCGGACAGGAGGCGCGTGTGCTGCTGATTCTGTGCCTGGCACGAGAAGTACCGCTTATGATCCTGGATGAACCTTTTGTAGGTATTGATGTTCTCTCTAGAGAAGCGATCGTAGCTGGGATTATTGATTATTTGGAGGATCGGCAACAATCTATACTCATTAGCACACATGATATTCAGGAAGTGGAAGGCTTGTTTGATTACACGGTCATGATGGACCGCGGGCGAGTGATATGGTCTGGTGAATCGGATGATCTGCGTGCAGAGCATGGCTCGCTGAACCAGGTGTTCCGCAATTTGTACAAAAGGGAGTGGAAGGCGTGAATTCATCCGGGCTGTTCAAAGATTTAATACGCCATGAATTTCGAAATAAAGGAAGCTGGAGAAAGCAAAGCCGCAATCGACTGCCCAGATCGTGGAGACTTGTATATTTCTCACTATTTCTAATTGCGGCGTTCGCGATCTCCTTGTACTTCGCTCTTCACAACCAACTCGAATTGACAAGGCTGTGGTATGTCACCCTGGGCTTGCCGTACATGATTGTTTTCATGGGTGTGGGAATGCTGAGAAGAGAATGGGAAAATGACACCTACGGATGGTGGCTGACCCTTCCCTATCCGCGTATGTGGCTAATTAGCGCCAAATGGATTGCTGCTATTTTACAAACCATTGTCGTGATATTGCTCTTGTTTGTAGTAGGTTCTCTATACGCGCTATTTATCTCATCGACCATACAGGCTTATACGTTTGCGGATGCAGCGTCTTTTATGATAGCCGGCTTAAACTGGTTTGTAATGATTATCGCCTTTACGCCGTTGGTTATTGCGCTGGGTCTGCTGACGGCCAGTACCAAATACAGCACCTTGCGGCCGCTTAGCCCAATCCTGTGGATTCTTTTGATGGGTGGAGGAAGCGTCTTTTATTGGTCAGGCGATCAGCGGATTTATGAGCAGTTTCATCATGTTCACAACGGACAGTGGTTTCCTTTTACCTGGCATTTTCCGGTTGCGGTGTTGATTAGTTGGGTTGCTGCATATGCATTGATCCGCTTGAACGCTTATTTGCTGGAGAAAAAACTGTCGATTTAACTTAGGATAAATGACTCTATATTAGAAAGGAATTTCACCATGGCGACAATCTTTATCTATGCATTGATGGCTGTTCTGGTGGGTCTGATGATTTGGTTGAGAACCAAAAGACGAAGGGGCCCGGTAAAGGGAAAAGGATTTCGGATTTTGCTCCCTATGTTTATCGCTTTCCCAGCTATGATGATATCGGTATATCAATTGATGCATATTCCTGGTCAAACGTACGCGCCTCCCGCCTTTTGGGAACTGCTGGTTGCTGGGTTATTAGGGGCTCTGTTTGGCTACGTTATTTTGCTGCATACGGCGTATGAAAGACGAGATGACGGTCTCATCTATCCCAAGCCGAACCAATATTTTAAGTATATTATTATCGCTATTATTTTGATTCGGGTTGTTCTGACTCAATACCTCAGTAGTTTGGGTACGACCGAAATTAGCATGCTGGCCATTACGATGGCGCTGGTATATATCTCAATCTGGCGAATTGGGAGCTTTATCAAGTTTCGGAGGACGTTATCTGTATAACAATATGAATGAGGTAACAGCGGCTTTCTATTCAAAAAGCGTCCATTCGCTTGGTGATAGGAGCCGCTTTTTTTGAGCTAACTTCATTAGTACATGTTATTTATAATAAAATGATGAGGATGATCATACATTGTTATTGCTTTCCATGTCCTTTATTCGAAGGTTTGTGACTTGCATGACAACGGTCATAAGTATAAAAATTCAAAGGAGGGTTAATAAGGTTTCAAATGATTTAAATGGGGTTTAAAGTTAGATAGGTGGGGAAGAGTTCAAATCTTCGTAGTTAACTGCAACCACATTAGTTACATAAAGAGAAATTGCATTCCATACTCTATTTTACAGGTTGAGAGGGGCTTACATTCATGAAAAAACATACGGTTACTGCTGCACTTGCTGGCTTGCTCGTTCTGTCTTCTGCTGTACCGGCTTTAGCAGCCGACGTAAAACCTACTACGGGTATCCAGGTTTGGGTAGATGGCAAGAAGGAGGCTTACAAAATTGCGCCTATCGTGAGAAATAAGCAGGTGTTGATCCCCCTGAGACAATTGGCTACTAGTTTAGGAATTCCGCTGGACGCCAAGCATATTACATTCAATACGGCGCGTCAAAGTACGACGATTCGTTATGATCAAGCGACGGTTGTACTGGTATCAGGCAGTCCGGAAGCGCAAATCAACGGGATTAAGGTACCACTATCCACCTCGACCATCTTGACCAAGCAAGGGGTAACCTATGTACCAGTTGATGTCGTCAAAGAAGCGTGGGGCA
Organism: Paenibacillus sp. EKM211P; assembly: GCF_011066175.1. Taxonomy (NCBI): domain Bacteria; kingdom Bacillati; phylum Bacillota; class Bacilli; order Caryophanales; family Paenibacillaceae; genus Paenibacillus; species Paenibacillus sp. EKM211P. The sequence continues at coordinate 57,114 of NZ_JAAMNS010000006.1, read as the reverse complement.
AGCAAGTGATTTGGGACCCGGCCAGCCAGACCTTGCAAATCGGGGTGAGTAATAAGGATAAGGTTGTAGAGATTCTGAAGAGCTTTGAAACGGGCGATACGAAAGCAGCTGAGGCTTGGATCAGCAAAGATCAGTACATTCAGCATAATCCGAGCTTTGCTAGCGGGAGAGATGCCTTTTTGCAAGGGATTAGCCAATCCAAGGGAGCCAATGTGCTGGTTGAAGTCCAGCGGGTTATTCAGGATGGCAATGATGTAGCAGTACATTATAAAAAGTCTATTGCAGGGAAAACGAGCATTGCTTTTGATATTTTCCGCTTCAATAGCAATGGTAAAATTGTTGAGCATTGGGATAACATGCAGGACTCGGCTCCAACCAATCCAAGTGGACATACCATGATTGACGGAACAACACAAGTCACGGATCTCAACCAAACCGAGACAAACAAAACGCTGATCCGCAAGTTTGTAGATGATGTGCTGGTTGGCAAAAATCGTGCAGCATTGGAAAGCTATTATAATGGGGATCAGTACATTCAGCATAATCCTCTTTTTGGTGACGGTGTATCTAGTCTGAAGCAAGCATTATCCACTACGGGTCAAGGAACTTCTATTGGATATGATCAGGTGCATATGGTTCTTGGAGAAGGCAACTTCGTGCTGGTTGTAAGTGAACTGAAATCTCCTAAGGGAATCTCAGCTGCTGTCTATGATCTGTTCCGTGTGGAGAACGGCAAAATAGCCGAGCATTGGGATGTAGTTCAGGAGATTCCAGCTAAAACAGAGTGGAAAAATACGAACGGTAAATTTTAAAGAATACGCTCTCGTCGTGTGATCTGATTGGCACTGTCCAGACCGTCCGGTTCCTGTTAAAATGGGGCAAACATATCAGGGGGTTGGACGGTGGAAGACTTGAAGCAACGTGTGGGTTGCCTGCATGCGCATCATTCGAACATTGCCTATGTGGAACGAGCTTTTGCTTCTTATGAGGTGGAGCTGGTACATTTTGTGGAACCGGGACTTATGCGCCGGGTATCGTCGGATCCGCATTTTTCTTCAGATGATGCCAGTCGCAAGGTAGAAGAGCAGCTGAGCTGGATGTCTCAAAGCGATCTAGACGTTATTTTGATAACGTGTACGAATTATATTGCTTTGGCGGAGAAGGCTCAAGGGTCAATGCCTACGCCAATTGTCGCACTGGATGAGCCTCTATTTCATGAGATGTGTGATGATTTGCTGCCACGAACCTTGGTATTTACGAATCCGGCTACCGTAGAGGGCACGATGAAGCGTCTTTATCATACGGCCAATGTATTAGGCAAGCCGGACCTCTCTTCTTTGATAGAGGTCAAGGTGGTGGAGGGCGCTTTTGAACTGATTATGCAGGGACGTAAAGATGAGTATGAGGAATTGCTGGTTCGTTCATTGCATGAATTGAGGAAGGCTGATCCCAGCAGAGGGCTGGCTGTAGCACAGTTATCGATGGTTGATGCTGCGTTGCAGGTGGAGCTGGAGACAGGGCGGACGATTGCCAATCCTTTACGGTCGTTGGCGAATTTACTTGAGGTTTTGTTAGGTTAAATAAGTATAGCTAAAAGAACTTCCTACCCATTTTGGGACAGTGGAAGTTCTTTTTTTTGGAAGTGGGTAGGTGGGGGCACTTCTGTGCGATTCATTAGTGCTCCTGCTGGTCTTGGGTGATGAGCGCCGCGCCTGCCGATTCTCTTTGGACAAGCGTAACGTACAACCGTTCATGCTCCACGTCTCCCCCGGCAATGATTTTGAGAACCTGTTCAGCGGCTACAGCGCCCCATTTGCGCTTGGAGTAGTCTATCGTTGTCAGCCGGGGCTGAATATATTGCGCCAGCTCGATATTATCAAAGCCGACGATATGAACATCCTTGCCAATGGTAAGCTCTGACTGAGCCATTCGATTGTAAAAGCCTACGGCCATTTCATCATTGAGACAAAATACAGCTACAGGTTCCGAATCTGGGCGAGCCTGCTGCTGTAAAATGATCTCAGCCGCCTGCTCGCCGCCCGATTTCTCGAAATTGCCGTCAATTTCGATCATCTCGGCGACACCGCTACGCTCAATGGTCTGCTTGACCGCCTGCATCCGCTGCCAGGAATCATAAGAACCTTCTGGTCCGGTCACAACATGTAGCTTGCGGTGTCCCAATTCCAATAGATGCTCTATGGCGAGCGCGGCACCTGCTTTGTTATCCAGCAGCACCTGGTTAATGTTAGGATGATTCAGTTCGCGGTCCAATACGACAATTTTATGTCCGCGCTCGGCGTAGTTCAGCAACTCCTGACTATCAAACGTCTGATCCAGTACGATGGCACCGTCAATCATGCGTTCTGGCAGCATTCGATGTGATTGCTTGCCGCTGCAGACAATGAGGTCATAGCCCTTGCGGTTCAAAATTTCCTTGATGCCGTACAGCAAATCTCCATAAACGTCTCCGCGAAAATCAGTCAGGAATACGCCAATAATTTTGGTCTGCCTTTTCTTGAGATTCCGTGCGGCGGCATTGGGCACATAGTTAAGCTCTTTGGCAATGGCCAAAATACGTGCGCAAGTCTCTTCTGTTACCTTATCGCTACCGTTCAAAGCATATGAAACGGTAGATATGGAAACGCCCGCCTGTTTGGCGATATCTTTAATGCTGACCACAACGTCACCTCCTTGTGTTCGTCTTATATGTGCTATTGTATATGGATTATTAACCACATATCTATTCAAAATGTCGTAGTTCTACATGCAAGCAGCAAAGGGCGATCCCGCAAGATCGCCATTCCTTTGTTGCCTATACCTGATTTTGCTTATGCATCATTCGATTTATAAAATAATCTCCAGACGGTGTACACCATTATGTTCTGCTAACGCCTGCTCGAAAGTCTCACGTTTGATGCGCAAGGCACCGGAACGATAGCGATTATCATCGGCTGGCTCACTTTCCAGAGGGGCACCGTTCAATACTGCACGGCCTTGCTCACCGCTCGTATGCTCTTGCAGCATGCGGTAGACGAAGGTGATTGGCTTTCCTGCAAAGGAAAATTTAAATTCCAATCCGTCGAGATCGTCCGGCAGCACAGGGTCCAGGATCAGGTCCTCGCCTGACTGACGAATACCAAGGACATTCGATATGAGCTGATTCATGTAGATTCCCGGACCGCTGGAATAGATTCTCCAGCCACCCTTGACGGGTACGGCTCCTTCCCGCAGTTCACCAAACCGTTCCTGTGCTTCATAGCGGGTGTTAAATTTACCGTCCGAGCTGCTGAAATACGCGTTGCTTTGGCGCCATTCGGCATTCGGTACGGTTGCACGGATGCCGACCGGATTGATGAGCTTCAGGCTGTGCCAAGCGTCATCCTTGCGTCCTAACTTGGCCATGGCTTCCACAAAGCGGATATGAGCGTGCACATATTGCAGACCAACCTCACGTCCAAAGTTGGCCGCTTGCTCAGCGCGCTTGAAGTGCGAACTCACACCGCCATCATATTGAGCAGGGCGGTTCATCAGACGCACACCATCCGGGCAGAGGAACTGCTCGCGGATGAGCTGCTCATGAGCCAATGCTTGCTCAGGCGTGAGCAACTGGCTGATCATGCTGCGTGTCATCGGCAGCAAACGGTAGTGGATTCCCGTCTCGGTGTCGGACGGATGGAGCATGAGCTTGGGTTGACCAGGCTCTTCCATATATACAAAGCCTGGAATAATTCCGCTCTCCAGCATGTAGCGATTGAAGTCTTTACGGATGCCGTTCGCCATCTGATGTAAATCTTGTGCAATCTTATCCGCTTCGCTTACTACATTTGCTGGAGCTTGCTCCAACACAGCAGCAAAGTTACGAATCACTTGGTAGGTGAGTGCAACCGTCCAGCTGCTCGCCATGTATTGCTTCAGTTGCGCATTGGCTGGCTGGAGGGTGTCATCCCAATCGCCATCGCCATAAGCCGATAAGTACGTATCATGCAGGAAATTCTCTCGAATATATTCGATTTCCTTCAGGGCATGTTCCATAAGGGTCGCAGTCTGCTTGGTATAATCGAAAGTATGCCGATGGGTGTAAGGCACATTTTCTCCCAGAATACTGTAATCACGGGTAGCGGTCAAATAATCGCCCAGTACCTTGAGCGGCCAAACGATAATATCCCCATGGCTTTCTTCTTGCTGCACGTGAGTATAGTTGTCAAACATAAACCATTGCGGCCAGTTTCCGCTGTCTTCATACTGATGGCTGAATACAGTTAGCAAAATGGAACGAACCTCATCAAAATTTTGCACTGCCGAAAAATATTCGACAGGCCCCTGACATACATCACGTGTTCCCCAGGCTGCTCCGCCGTATTGCTCCAGACCGTGAGGCACAGAGTAGTGGACGAGCATGTTGTGGGTGTACCACCAGGCCACTGCGTTCACACGGAATAGCTCGCTGGTTTCCTGTTGGCCAAGCGTCAGATGGAAGCCATTCATAAGCTCGGCAAAATACTCCCGGTAGCGCTCGCGCTCATCTTCAAAGGAGGCGTGTAGCTCCTTGTGTGCTCGGTCCTTCCCGGTCGAGCGGCCATGCAGCCAGCCCTGTACAATGCAGGTCCATTCGCTGCTGTCGCCCAGTTCCAAAACGACCAGGGATGCATCAGGAGAGGCTCCACCCTGTAGCAGTGCTTGAGCGTCGCTCACATGCTGTAATGGAGCGCCCTCTACGTGCATTCGGTAAAGCAGGTCGGGATAGGCCTCGGCGCTCAGGGAAGCGGAATCAGCTCTAAAGAGCAGGTCATCACCTTCGCGTTCCATATGAAACGGAAGCTCATATTCGTTCACATGCATACACATTTGCTGAGTGATCAGGAATGGATAGGCTTTACCACTTGCCGAGCGCATGTGAAGCCGCACTTCTGGGCTATCAGCATTCGTATGGTTTGTAATAATGAATGTATCGTCAGCCGTTTTGTAATACCAGCGCACATAATTAAAGCCAATCTCAAACAGGGAAGGCATGGTGAGCAGGCGATATTTTCCTTGAATTCCGACGTAGATACGTTGACCGGATGTCTTAGGAATGTTGAGCGCATTACGCACGTTGGTGATCATTTTGTTGAAATTCGTATTGCCGATCACGAGCTGGGAATTGAATACCCCGTACATATAGGAAGTGGTTGTAATGGTTTCTTCCTTACCTCCAGAGTAATGCCCACCCATTAAAATGTGTCCGTGAGGACGCTCTACACGAAGCTCTTTGGATTTGAGTACGACATGCTCATAGCTATCCGTGAAAAAGGAAAGTAGTGTATCGCCATCCCGTTCTTCTTCCTGGCGTTTCGGGAAAAGCTGATTCACTTCGGCATCGGTCAAGTCCAGTGTGCGCAGCGGTTCACCGATGGTTTGAGCTGGGGCCACACGCCCTGCCTGAAGATCACTTGCCGCGTGTGCTGGTATGCTGGTCTCAGAAGCGTCCGCTAGAACGGCAGCTACTTCATCGCGTGCTTTGGTTACCAGGTCCTGATACTCCAGCTTCGTCACTGCAGCCGGATGGCTCGGCTGGAACAGACCGTAAAACGTAAAGCGAGCTTCCCCAGCGAGTTTTACCCGCTCAGATTGCAGCGCTGTATAAGCGAATTCGTATTGATACACTTCATTGGCGAGCGTGTCGCGGCGCAGTGCTTCCGGCTCATTCGTTTCCTTGTAAGAAAGTCCAAAGAACTGAAATCCGTCTGTCGAGTAACCAACAGTGCGGGTTAACGAGCCTTGTTGAATGTATGGGAATGCCTGACTTTGAGGCTGGTTTTGACGTGAGCAAACAGTATAGCCTCTTTGTTCATCATGATAGACAGTATGGTCAATATATTGAGACAAATAAGCTTCATTACTGCGCACAGCAGCGGTATCGGCAATGCCGATATCCTGACCGTACACAATATCTGCTTCAACATCATCGCCCTGTAGGGTTACATCCCAGAACCATACTCCCAGGCGGCTGAGTGTGAAGGTCACCTGATAGCCTACACCGGCAGTGAACCCTTCCCATATAATCTGCTGATCCGTTTGTCGGATTACGCCGGGCGAACGAACTCCCAGCAGAGGAGTGATGCTTACGCCGGAAGGACGATACAGTCTCAAGTACAGATTGTTCAGGGAACCATCGACTGAATTGGTCAACAGTTGGTTGATCATCGTTGAGCCGTGAGCGATCTTGTACACATCACCGCTGCTTAAGAAGGTAAAAGACAGGTCTCCGGCCCGCAGCAAAATATTTTGGTCTAGACTTGTATTCATCAAAGGGAACGCCTCACTTTCCTGTTTCTTTTACTAACCGAAAACGGCCTTCAGTAGTATCTCGGCTGTTAGGTCCTGTAAAGACGGCGAATTCACCGCTGTCACTGTCAAAGCTCAAATCTGCATGATGATAGCGCAGCTGAGGCTCGGTCACTGTAAATTCCACTTCCCGGCTTTCGCCTGGGGCAAGCAGGATTTTGCAGAAATCTTTCAGTTCCTTCATTGGGCGAACCGTATCACCGCTGATATCACGGACATAGAACTGAACGGTCTCCTCGACTGGACGTGTTCCTGTGTTCGTTACCTGCACTCTAACGGTCAGTTCTTGACCGGGAATAAGAGTATCGCCTGAAAGTTGTAAGCTGTCATAGGCTACATCGGTGTAGCTCAGGCCATAGCCGAACGGGAATAAAGGTTCGTTCGGTACGTCTAGATATTGAGACACGTAGCGTTCTGTTGTGTTCGGATCTAACTGCGGACGTCCAGTATTAAAATGATTGTAATACACTGGCACCTGTCCGACCGATTGCGGGAAGGACATCGTCAGACGACCCGTAGGTTCAGCATCACCGTATAACAAATCGGCAATTGCCGCGCCGCCTTCGCCACCAGGGAACCAGGCTTCCAGTACAGCGTCTGCTTCTTCAATGACGCCGTGCAGATCCAATGGACGACCATTAAACAGTACGGCTACCATGGGCTTGTTCAGTGTCTTCAGGCGTTTCACCAATTCCAATTGAGCCTGCGGCAGGCGAATATTTGAACGGCTGCCTGCTTCACCACTCATATCTGAGCGCTCGCCAAGCGCTAGTACGATGATCTCTGCTTGACTGGCAGCATGCAGAGCTTCTGCATATTGCTCCTCTGTTATGTTGTCTACAGAGCATCCTGCCGCTACCGTGAGCAGCGAGGAGGATATTTTCGATTGGAATCCATCAACAACACGAATGGCTTCCTCTTGTGAACCGCTCCATGACCAAGAGCCCAGAATATCGCCGCTCTCTGCAAAAGGTCCGATCAATGCAACATGTTGATTGCGATTCAATGGAAGCACAGAATCATTTTTGAGCAGCACGCATGATTTAATGGCTAGTTCTTTAGCAACCGCACGGTGGGCTTCGCAGAATACCACTTCACGTTCACGCTCAGGGTCTGCGCCGCGTAGCGGATTCTCGAACAAGCCCAGCTTTTGTTTGAGCTTCAATATACGCATCACGGCTTCATCAACGAGCGCTTCATCCAGCTGTCCGCTGCGAATCAACTCAGGCAGGTGCCCATTGTAGCAGGAGGTCATCATTTCAATATCTACGCCTGCCAGCAATGCTTTTTTTGCTGCCTCCCGTTCATCCTCGGCGATGCCGTGAGGAATAAGCTCTTTGATCGCGGCCCAATCCGAAATGAGCACACCGTCAAAACCCCATTCATCACGAAGCAGATCACGCATCAGGCGCTTGTTGCCCGTTGCCGCTACGCCTTCTACGGTATTGAAGGACGTCATCACCATTTCGCAGCCTTCATCTAAAGCAGCTTTGTAGGAAGGGAGATAATACTCTCGCAGCTGCCATGCAGATACATCTACGGTATTGTAATCACGTCCACCTTCACCGGCTCCATAAGCAGCAAAGTGCTTCACGCATGCGGCTACCCGCTCGGTATCATTCGTCAGATCATTACCCTGAAATCCGCGCACAAACGCACGGGCAAATTGACTGTTGAGATAAGGGTCTTCCCCAGTAGATTCCATTACACGACCCCAGCGTGGGTCACGTACCAGATCGACCATAGGAGCGAATGTGACGTGAACACCGGATACGGCTGCTTCCCGAGCAGCGATAGTAGCACTCTCTTCTGCAAGTTCCATATTCCATGAGCAACCCATAGCCAGCGGTATAGGGAAAATCGTTTTGAAGCCGTGTACAATATCTGCCATAATTAAAAGCGGGATACCCAGACGGTTTTTATTCAAATGAGCCTGCTGAACACGAATTGCTTCCTGGGCTCCTGCAAGGCCGAGCACGGAACCAACGTTGTGAACCGTCTGCTCTGTGATGCCGAGAGAAGCCATAGGCCCAGTAATTTGGCCCTCTGTACCCGCTTCTTCAAAAAAGCCACCCACAAGCTGAAGCAGTTGGTCAACTTTTTCTTCAAGAGTCATGTTTTGTAAATACGAATTCAGGTGTTGTTCCATCATAATCCTCCGTAAGCTGTTTGGTTGGTAAAACAGCTCTCTTTTTCAGATTCATGAGATTTTTGGGATAAAGTTGATTCAAAAAAGTGCTGAACAGGCTAATAGCTAGTATAGAAGCATAATCTTCTGTTGTATTATTAATCGAAACGTTTCTATTGTTGGACTCAGTTGGATTATATACGCTTCCAAATGGAGAGTCAAATGCAAAACGGGAGTTTTTTATAGGACAAATAGCGTAATAAAGATTGAAATAAATGAAAAAGAGATGCGATTCCAAGTAAATAAAAAATAATATCCCTATTGAATACGGTTTCAATTTGTTCTATAATGACTATCGAAACGTTTCTATTGATGAGTATGGTCCTTAGGCTTTAAACATAATTGTTATAACGGTATGCTTTAACTGCTATATATTTGCATGTATCAGGATTTTGCAAAATTCGATTTCAGTCGCTCCAAATTGCAATATTTGGACATTGGAAGTCGCTTATTGAATTTTTGCAAAATTCATGTGCTTGAATCCGTTATCATATTGCATGATCGGTAAACTGATCATCTCGGGAGGAATTCGTATGATGAAAAGAACATTGGGAATCATTTTGGCAAGCACCTTATTACTGGGGGGTGCGCTGGTAGGCTGTTCATCCAAGGATGATTCGTCGGGCAAAGATGCAAATGGCAAGACGACCATCACCATGTGGGGAATGGGAGCGGAAGGGAAGTTGCTGCCTGAAATTGTAAAAGATTTTGAAAAAGAAAATCCAGATATTCACGTTGATGTACAGGCGTTGCCTTGGGATAACGCTCACGACAAATTGCTCACGGCGGTTGCCTCAAAATCAGGTCCAGATGTTGTCCAGCTCGGTACATCATGGGTGCCGGAATTAGCATCTGCGGGTGCACTAACAGACATCACGCCTTACATCAGCAAATACCCTGAGCTTGAAGCGAAAAATTTCTTCAAGGGCGCTGTGAGTACGGCTCAATTTGAAGCTAAACCGGTCGCCGTACCTTGGTACACTGAAACGCGAGTTTTATTCTATCGTTCGGACCTACTGAAACAGGTTGGATACAATGAAGCACCTAAAACGTGGGAGGAACTGTCCGATGCTGCTCAAAAACTAGCAGCTCGGGGTAAAGGCAAATATGGTATCTCCTTTAGTGCAAAGGAGCAGTCTATGGGCTTTATGTTTGCTCTCCAGAACGGTTCCAAGCTGGTTGACGAGCAGGGCAATCCGCTATTCAACCAAGCACCGTTTGTAGATGCTGTGAAGTATGTAAATACCTTTTTCCAAAATGGCTCTAACGCAGTGGATATTGGAATTGATTCCGTTCAAGGTTTGCAAGGCGAGGGGATCGTTCCAATGTTTATCAGCGGTCCTTTCATGATTAAAGAAATCAAGAGCAAGGCACCAGAACTGGAAGGCAAGTGGAATATTGCGGAGCTTCCTGGCAAAGTAAACAACCTATCCGTTTTGGGTGGAGCCAACCTTTCAATTATGAAATTCAGCAAGCACCCAGAGGAGTCAGCCAAATTCCTGGCTTACATGAGCAAACCAGAAACACAACTGAAATGGATGGAGCTGTCCAGTAACTTGCCTGCGACTACTAAATCGTGGGAAGATGCCAAACTGAAGAGTGATCCGATGCTTCTGACGATTCGCAAACAGCTGGATCATTCCGCAGCATTGCCGCAACTGGCTGCATGGGAAGAGGTTTCTCAACAATTTATCAAGAGCTTTGAGCGTATTTACCGCGGTCATGCCGATGTACAGAAGGAAATGGATGACTTTAATCAGCAGGCTGCAAGTATAATGAAAAAATAATGATCCATATCCGTCATTGTCAAAGGGAGTGAAGGCATGAAAGGAAGCTCGCAGAAGCTTGCGCCATACTTGTTTATCGGTCCCTCCATCATCCTGTTAACGCTGTTTTCATTATTGCCGATACTACTGGCGCTCGTGATCAGCTTCACGGATATGGATCTGTCCGGACTCGTTAATTATGAAAGTATTCGCTTTATAGGATTGGAAAATTACACGAACGTGCTTTTGGACCCTTCCTTTTTGAAGTCCATTGGGAATACGTTGTTCTTTGTTATCATTGGCGTTCCGCTGGTGCTGATATTTTCACTCAGCATCGCGATTCTGATTAACATGGGTAAATCACGTGCTTTCAAAGTATTCCGCGTCGTGTTCTATCTGCCGTCCGTAACGAATGTGGTTGCGGTCGCAGTGGTTTGGAGCTATTTGTATAATCCGACGCTTGGATTATTCAACTACGTACTTGGTCTGGTGAATTTGGGTCCCGTCCCATGGCTGACCGATCCAACAGTAGCGAAAATTTCGCTGATTGTGTTAGCGGTTTGGCGGGGCATCGGTTTAAACATGATTATTTTTATTGCGGCTATTAAAGGGATTCCGGGCTCTTATTATGAAGCTGCACAGCTTGACGGGGCCAATACATGGCAGCAGATTCGTTATATTACACTTCCGCAGCTTCGTTACGCTATTTTCTTCGTGTCCATCACGACGATGATCGGCTGGCTGCAATTTTTCGAGGAACCTTTTGTCATGACCAAAGGGAAACCGCTGGACGGCACGCTGACGGCATCCTTGTTCATTTACAATAACGGCTTCCAATTTAGTAAATTCGGGTATGCCGCGGCGGGATCGTTCATTCTGTTCTTCGCGATCATCGCGGTAACGCTGATTCAGTTCCGTTTGCAAAATAAAGCGGAGTCCTGATAGAGAGAGGTGATGAACGTGAAAACAGCTGTTCAGCAAGCCCGCGCCAATACGCGCAGTGGTGAAAAAACATTTCAATGGTTCGTGGCGATTCTCCTGACTGTGGGAGGTCTGTTGATGGTGCTGCCTTTTGCGTGGATGATTTTATCCTCCTTTAAGACAGAGGGTGAGGTAACCAAAATTCCTCCAACCATCTGGCCGGAGCATTTTACACTGGATAATTTTAAAATCCTATTCGATAGCATGGCGTTTGGAACCTATCTGACGAATACGCTGATCATTGTCTTAGCTTCCTTCTTTGGATTATTCCTTAATGCCATGGCGGGCTATGGTTTTGCCAAATTCCAGTTTAAGGGCAAAGGCTTTCTATTCTATCTGGTGCTGGCAACCATGATGATTCCAGGTCAAGTGACGATGATTCCCGTCTATTTGATTCTGAATCAGATGGGGTTGACCAATTCCATGCTGGGGATTGTGCTTCCTGGATTGGTGGGCGCGTTCGCGATCTTCCTCTTCCGGCAGTTCATGTCCGATATCCCGGAAGAACTGCTGGAGGCGACACGACTTGATGGAGCAGGGGAGTTCCGCACTTTTTTACAAATCGTGCTGCCCATTTCGACGCCGATTATTGCGGTACAGGCGATCCTGACCTTCATCGGTGGATGGAACAGCTTCTTATGGCCGCTCATTATTGCGAACGATGAGAAGCTGTACACCTTGTCCGTAGGTTTATCACTGCTCAAGGGACAGAACGAAAGTCAATTTGCCCTGCAAATGGCGGGTTCGACCTTTATGGTCGTTCCGATTATGATTATCTTCATTATTTTCCAAAAGTATATTATCGAGAATTATACAATTTCGGGAATTAAGTAGGGGTATAATAGGTATGTAAAATGATAAAAACACAAAAACGGAGGACTTCTTAGAAAAAGAAGCCCTCCGTTTTTTGTGATCTTGTTTTATAGAAAAATTAGAAAACCTGGCTAGTCACATTCATTTCTAAGAGGCTGCATCAGGTTTTGTTTATATATGAAAACGGGAGAACGAAGATTTAGAATTCAAAGATTGCGTGTTACGAAGGTGAATAAAAGTTCCGACCTCTAGAATCTTTAAGACATGCATTACATAAACAACGAATAGTTTTTTTGGCAAAGAAAATTATACTTTTATTATATTTAATTGAATATATTTCAAAAATAATATGTTAACAAATTTTATATAATTATTTTAAAAAAAGTATTGAAGTGCAATAGGAAAATGATTATCTTGGAAATGAAATAAAAAAATACAAAAAAATGGGGTGATTCAAATTGTTCGATCCTATTAACCAAGCAGCTGAAGGAAGTGTTTCCCCTATGACGTGTGTTCTTTGTGATACACGTGATCGTTGTGTAGGTTGTGATGCTACCGATTGGTTTTGTAGCAAAGAAAGTGGTCATTGGTGTACTAATAATGATAGCGATTAATTGAAGTAAAGCTCGCAACGATAGGACTTTCAAACACAGGTAGTCAATTAGGAGGTCTGGGAACTAATCTTCTTGGACTTCCCCCTATTTTGTAACTTTGAGAGGATGATCAATAGTGATTAGTGCTCCATTTAAAAAAAATCCCGTCAAAATCATAGAACAAAATGAAAAGTTATACTTATACAATATAAAAACAAATGGGCTTTTTCAGATTGATGATGTCGTAGTAGATATATGTAATAGCGAAGGTAAGAGCATTGAAGAAATATATGAATTACTTAAATATCGTTCTAGTAGAGAAGAGATAGATAGGTTATTAGCCAGTCTGAAGGAAGCATCGGTTATATATAATAAAGATTTGCCTATTCAAAAGGAATCTAAAAGTTGCAATGATGAGCAAGTAAGTCTATCGTCTATAGTCCTTATGCTGGTTCAAGAGTGTAATCTAAGATGCTCTTACTGTTATGGAGGAGACGGAGAGTATAATGATCGAGGGAGGATGGACACAGAGACCGCATTAAAAGCAGTTGATTATCTGTTTAATCATTCTGGCGAAGAAGAAGAACTGAATATTTGCTTTTTTGGAGGGGAGCCACTTCTGAACATTGAAGTTATTAAAGAAGTTGTAGCCTACACTAAGCTAAAACTAGAAAAATCAAATAAACGTGTTACATATAGTATGACAACGAACGGTACCTTGATTTCCAAAGAAATTGAAAACTTTTTATTAGATCATCATGTTTCTATTCAGATAAGTCTAGACGGTGATCAAATGACGCACGATTTCAATCGATATTATCAGAACAGAAAAGGTACCTATGAAATCATTTTAAATAGAACAGAAAGTTTAAGAAAAAAGGGTGCCATAACAGCAAGAGCTACGATTTCATCAGTACAATTGGATATAACACATACACTTACACATTTAATGGGGATTGGTATCCGCCATGTTGCGATGTATCCTGCAGTTGAGATGCTTAGTGAGGAAGACTTTGAGAAGTATGCACAAGAATTCACCAAATTGGTTGTTCATTTTGAATCTTTGCTTCAGGCCAAAAAATATGGGGAAGCACGTCAAATATCGAACATTCTAAAATATTTGCAGATGATTCATTCTTCTTCTAAGCGAGATTATTTTTGTGGAGCAGTCTCGCATATGCTTGCCGTTGATGTGCACGGTAATCTTTATCCCTGTCAACGATTTGTTAATGTAAAGGATTATTCTTTAGGGAATGTGAGGGAAGGGATGGATGTAAGAAAGAAGAGTGGCATGCTTAGTGAGATGCGTTTAGAGAAGAGAACTGTATGCGGAGAATGTTGGGCTAAGAATCTATGTGGTGGAGGTTGTCCTCAAGAAAATATGGTGCTTAGCGGTTCGATTAATGAGCCAGTGGATAAATACTGTAACTTTACTCGTAGTGCAATAATGGATTGTATGAAGTTGTATTTACGATTAACTAAAGAAGACAAGACAAACCTGTTCTCAGCTAAGCAGCAGCGAGAGCAACTATTGGAGGATGCCTCATTTGACAATTGATATTCAAGCTTTAAGTAAGTCGTATGGTTCTCACCAAGTACTTAACGAGCTTCATTTTCACATTGATAATGGTATATTCGGACTGCTTGGAGACAATGGGGCGGGTAAGACCACTTTAATGAAAATTCTTGCCACTTTACTTAGATTCGACCGAGGGAAAGTTGAAATATTCGGACATTCTTTGAAAAAAGAACCTGATGCTATTCGTTCTTTACTGGGTTACTTGCCGCAGCATTTTGATTTCTTTCCAAATGTGACTATTTTGGAATCCATGAACTATTTTGCAGCTTTAAAAGGTATTCAAGGTAAACATCATATTCAAGAGGAGACATCACAGCGATTAATTGAGGTAGGACTTATCGATCAAGTTCATAAAAAAATAAAACATTTGTCTGGGGGAATGAAGCAGCGCTTAGGAATTGCTCAAGCTATGTTAGGACAGCCTAAGTTGTTAATTGTAGATGAGCCTACGGTTGGACTGGACCCCAAAGAACGAATTGCTTTTCGAAACTTGCTTCAGAATTATGGAGAAGACCGGATTATATTGTTATCTACTCATATTGTCCCTGACGTTTCAAGCACATGTGACAAACTACTCGTTTTAAAAGAAGGTCGTTGTCTGTACCAAGGGGCTATAGACGATATGATTCGAACTGTTGAGGGTAAAGTATGGTTGGTTGATGTTGGCAAGCGTCAATTGGAACAATTAAACCAACAAGCTCGAATCACTTCCATTGTGCGAAAGGAAGGAAGAATTCAGGCTCGATTATTGTGTAACTACCCTCCAGATTGTTGTACAGAAGTCACACCTGAAACGGCTAATCTTGAGGATGCGTATCTGTACATTTCTGATTCGGAGGAGAGTTAGCAGAATGGGACAAGTAACCAGAGCCCTAGTACAATTCGAAGTTTTGCTTATGAAAAAAAGTGTAGTGTTTTTTATAGCACTAACGTTCTCTTGTTTTTTAATTCCTTTATTTTTATATCTAGGAGCAGGGAATAAGAATAACGAGTTATGGATATTTTTGCATCATGGACAAATGTTCTTTACCATATTACTAATGCCGTTAATGTATTCTGTTCTTTATGATAGTGAGAAGCAAAAAATGATCTCTTCTGTTATTATGCCTAAATTACTTAAAGGAGCCCAATATTTTTATTGTAAGAGCTGTGTATTATGGGGAGTGGTTTGCTTATTTCAATTTGTCGCTTTAGCTATGATTGGTGTAGTTCAATGGACGACTCATAGTAAGGCTCCATTCTTGATACTGCTTCAGCTAACAGCAGCAGGTGTAGCAACTATGGGGTATTCTGTTCAAATTACCGTCATATTGAACTTGGTCTTACGTAAACAACTGTATGTGAACATTGTGATGCTCGTTTACCTTCTAATCAGTATTACTATCAACTTTCCTTACATTTCAATCTGGTTTAATCCGGATTGGATTATTTCCAATTTCTTCACACAGTCGTTTTCTTTTGGGCGAGTATTCCTATTTTTGCTTATATGGGTATTGATGAAAGTCAGTAATCATCTATGGATGGCGAGGGTACAAGGATGAATGGAATTATAGTTCGTTTCTGGCTACAGCTTTTATTTCGAAGAGAACAAGCAGTAACCTTGCTCGTTTCCTTTAGTGTGGTTCTTTTATTCAATTTAATAATGAATGAAGGTATTGCAATAACTTATAGTGTTAACTTGTTATTTGTAGCTTTTTTTTCTTTACAGATTGCGAGTATACACAATCGTAATCATACAGAACCGTATATATATATTTCTGTCTTTCCTAATTACCGTCTAATCGCTTACCAGCTTTATGTTTCTTTAATTCTTTCGTTTCCTTTCTTGCTCATGATGGTAGGACTTTTATGGAAATCATTCGCTGATGTTTCACTATGGAATTTGGTTATCATTGTATTTTTTTCTAGTGTTTTTTCATCGATGTTGGGTCTCTTCCTGGGGCAGGTAGTAAAGCATTATGGGTTAGCCTTTACTTTTCTCATTGCTTTTTACCTTCCTATAGGTTTAGTTTCCTGGTCTTTTAATGAAAAGTTACGTTACATATCTCCTATAGTGAATATATTCAACCCCTATATGGTCAACTGGCGAAATCTTTTTGGACTCTTAGGCTGTAGTTTATTATTTTACGGATTAGGCACAATGTTATCCAGTCGGCGTGGAGGCGGCAAAAAGTCTATAATCCCTTGGATTAGTACAGTCCTTGCTTGTAGTATATTGATGGGCGTATGGGGATATGAGAGGCTATTTAATGAGAATGTACAGACATCGTCGTTTCAAAAAATAACTGTGGGGCAAACACAAGTAGAGTATAAGGGAATTAGTTTGTATCAGGCGAGGCAATTTGCCACCCTTTTCGAAACGCTGTATCAAGTGGCTAAGAAAAATGGGACACACCCGGTTCGCTATACCTTGGAAATCACCCGAATACACTCCATGTCATCGTTCGAGCCGAAAATAATAGTTCAAAATTATAATAAACTTCAAATCAATATTTATTCAAATAAGCTTTTAGAGTTTAATTTCGGAATGGATTGGGCGAGTAAGTGGATTGATTACATTTTGCCGCAATCAACTCACTTCTCCAATGAGCAAGTGGACGCATTTAGGCGCGTCAAAAGTAATGTTATTGTGGAAGTTCGCAGAAAAAATCCTGGAAATGTCTATACAATTCAGGGAGAATGAGAGCTAAAATAACGAGAATTCGTGAAGAACCAATAATAGTGGATATAAAAGAAAGGGATGGAATGAATGGAACGTGAGATAGACCATTTGAATATAAGAGCTATATTTCATTCATTCCAATATTGGCCGAAATTAACTAGGTTGTTATGGAATACAAAACCTATCTATTTTATTATCATCATCATTGGTTATCTTTTAAAAGGAATACTCCCGATTGCCAATCTCCTTTCCATACAGTTTTTGGTTTCTGAAATAGAAACAAGACCATTATCGCATATGCTTCAAATAAGCACAGTGTACCCTTTAGTTCTTGTGATGTTTTGTGGTCTGCTCATTTCAAGTTTAATTGAATACTCTGATAAACTGTTCCAAATTACTCTGATAAACCAATTACAAACATTGATAGTACAACAAACATCAACATTTAATCTTTCGGATTTTGAAAACCCGCAAGTACATAATCAGCTCAAAAGAGTTCAGAACGACTCGATAGATAGACCTATCCAGATCTATAAAGAACTCATTAATTTGTTAAGTTCCATGGTTACACTATGCTCTAGTATTGCCATTTTACTAGCGTTCAGATGGTGGATTTTACTTATTCTCATTCTTTCTCCCCTAGCATCCTTTTATTCTTTACTGAGGTTCACACAAATTCAGTATATAGCTAAAAAGAAACGTGCTCCTTTACAACGCAAATCTAGGTATATTAATTATTTGCTCACTAATGACAAGTCTTTTAAAGAAATCGTATTGTATCAACTTAGTGACTATTTAACGGCAAGATATAAGAGCATTTTTGATGTTTTCTATAAAGAGGATAAGCATTTAGCCAAAAAACGTATCACTTTATACGTATCATTTCAACTGATAAGTACATTAGTTATAGCCATAGCTTTGATCATGATTATACAAATAACATGGAAAGAAAAATTACTTGTTGGCAGTGTTTATGCATTAGTTCAAGCAGTATTATTAACTAATCAAAATATTAACACGGTATCTCAAGGATTGATTTCATTGTGTGATCATAATCTGTATCTGGATGAATTATTCGCTTTTTTTAACATAAAAGAAAAACAAGAGAATTCTAGTATGTTACTAAGAGAATCAGGTATATGTGTTGATTCAACAATAGAATGCATAGAATTTAAAAATGTTTCATTTGCCTACCCAGATCAAAAAGAATTAGCTCTCAAAGATATAAGTTTTAAAATGAAGCGTGGTGAACCTCTTGCTCTAGTGGGCAGGAATGGATCAGGGAAAACAACAGTGATAAAACTTTTAACGGGGTTATATGAAGACTTTGAAGGAGATATTTTAATCAATTCTATCTCGATTCGAAATTACAATAAAGAAATGCTTTACAAGAAAGTAGGTGTTATATTTCAAGATTTTGTCCAATTTGATTTTTCAGTAAGAGAAAACATAGGTTTTGGCAGTATAGGAGATCTTGAACTTGATACTAGGATATGGGAATCGGCACAACATACAGGAGTAGATTCGGTAATACGAGATTTGCCTAATCAATTAGAACAACAGCTAGGAAGAAACTTCGAAGGGGGTATACAGCTTTCAGGAGGGCAGTGGCAAAAGATAGCTATATCGAGAGCGCTCTTCAAAGATGCTGACGTTTATGTGTTAGATGAGCCAAGTTCATTTCTTGATCCAGAATCAGAAAAACAACTATTTCGCCAATTTCGAAATTTTGTTATTGACAGGCTTTGCCTCTACATTTCTCATCGTTATACCTCTGTTTTATATGCAGATAAAATTTTAGTTATGGAAAAGGGTCAGATTGTAGAAGAAGGAACCCACCAAGAACTAATTGAAAGTAGAGGATTTTACTATAATTTATTTTCTGACGAAATTAATACATTCCAGAAAGCGCTAGTTATTAATGATGTACGCTAACTGTGTAATGAGATTCCGGTAATTAGTGGGACTGCGAACAGAATTGTTTTTTACCTTATGAGAAGTAGACTATAATAAAAAAGCGGAGCTTCCCATTGAGAGGCCCCGCTTTTGGGCTTCACATTGGACATTTCCTATATGAGTTAGACAATATTGATAGGATATTGTACGAATTTTTTTGTCTGTAAATCCGGGTCATTGTCGCCGTAACTTAAA
This sequence comes from Paenibacillus sp. EKM211P, assembly GCF_011066175.1. NCBI lineage: Bacteria > Bacillati > Bacillota > Bacilli > Caryophanales > Paenibacillaceae > Paenibacillus > Paenibacillus sp. EKM211P. The sequence goes on along the minus strand of NZ_JAAMNS010000006.1, from coordinate 38,057 downwards.
TATTATATTTGTCAGCGAGGAAGGACATAGACAGCGTTATATTGGGAGAGGTTGCTTACATATAATAAATTGATAGACGGTATAGGACTGCTTAACAGTGGAAAAGGAATGAAGGATTTGTGAAAATGATGATAAAACATACAAAAACATACAAAAGAATCCGATATACCTCTAGAATCACTTATTAGAAGAGAATTGGAGGTTTTAGGATGAATGTATCTTTTACATCATCTCACCAATCGCCGTTCAGCACCACAGATAACAACCGACTTGAAATACGGCATCCACTTTCCGCTCAGGCTGAAAGAAAGAGTATAACCAAGCCGCAAAACAAGATTATTCAACAATTAACAGAGCAGAAGCAAAATTTAATGGAGAGACGTTCAAACTATGTAAGTAATGCCCTCAAGCGTGGTCTCGGTCCAGAAGCAGTAAAGGCTGAAATGGAAGAGATCGATAAGCAGATTCAGCAAATTGATGAGAACATTCAAAAACAGTCACTGGAAGAACAAAAAAAGGCCTTAGGCATGGATGAGGACAGTAAAAAAGAGGCTCAGGAAGGTAAAAAGGAACAATATATACCCAAGACTGCTGAGGAACAGAGACAGAATCTGATCACCTATACCATGCATGGTATAGTATCTGCAAACAATGAGTTGAAGAATGCCAAAATAGCTAAAATGGCACAAATCACATTGGGAAGCGAGGCTAAGGGCTGGGAAAGCACTAACCCTGCAAAATCAGCGGCTTTGCGTGAGAAGGCAGAAGGGCTTGACGGAAAAATTATGGGAATCGCTGCGAGTATTAATGAGCGCATCAGTGAAGCCGCGAATAATGCACCGACGATGACTGAACGGGATGAGCCAAAGGATGAGAAGGAGGTAAGTCCAGAGGCCGGCAGAGTGTGGACTGAACAAGAAATCAATGCCTACCAGGATTCGGCTAAAAAAGAGGAGAAGGCTGCAGGTACGAACGTAAATATTGCAGTCTGATCCAGTTATTTTGCGTATAGTACACGAACTAGGAGGGTGCTTATAGACGAACGCTAACGTTCGTAGAGGCACCCTCCTCTTACTTAATGAAATGGAACAGAGCAGTGAGAACCATTTCGCGATCCGAAGGAGGAGGGGGAGAAACAATGAATGCCAAGATACATGTAGCCATCATTGACGATGGGGTGAATGCTGACTTCCTGAACTCTCATTTATTATACGACGTCGAAATAGCGCATGGGGGCGCAGAAGATGGGCGTAGCTTAAATCACGGTACGCTGTGTGCTGCTATTGTACAAACGTATTTCCCGGATGCGATGATTAGCAGTGTGAAAATAATGAACGATAGAAAAGGAAATGCGGTGCAGCTTTGTGCCGCACTGGATTGGTGTGTAAAGCATGGGGTACAGGTAGCGAATATGAGCCTGGGAAGCATAAAGTATCGGGATCGAGAAATGCTGCGAGAAGCTGTAAATGATGCAGCTAGAGCAGGACTGATTATGGTATGTGCTGCACAAAACGGGGGGCTTCTTACTTATCCGGCTTCTTTTGCTAATGTGATTGGAGTACGCTGTGACCGAAGCGGCATACTTATGGTAGGGCAATATACATATGATGCTGAAAAAGCTTATTCAAGTGGTATTGAATTTACCGCTTTTGCCAGACATGAACTGGTAGATTCAACGGGAGGGATTGTGCGCTGCTCCAATTGCAATAGCTATGCCACTCCATTCGTTACGGCCCAGGTGTGTAAAGCTTTGCAGCAGTCCAAGCATGTTCCTTCTATAGAGAAGCTAAAATATATACTGTATGAGAATAGCTACCGTCCGATACAGGATACGGATTTACCTGTAATCCAATACAAACATCCAGATTGGATACGACGTGCACATGTGTTTAAGGGGGAGGGTGTAGTTGGCTCGGTAGCACCTTATTATTTTCAGACCCCATATGAAGCCCAAATTCCTCGCACAAAAGTAGCTGCATTCATCGAACAAGCGATCCTCCGGGAGCAGGAGCAGCAGCCGGATTCAGCCTTTAGGACGGGAAAATGGAGTGGGGATCTGACAGATACGATTGTCTTGCTGGGCACAATGGAACCAGAAGAGTTGCAGGAAGTGGAGCAATTGGCTGTGCGTTATAGAAAACATGTCGTTTATATCTCTACAAGTCAACGCCACACTCCTGCCCCGCCTTTTTTATCTGACCATTTGCGCTGGTGGCAGCAAGAGGATCATTTCTTTATAAAGCAGGAGGAGACGATTGCGATAGAAGCTTCTCACATTCCGCTTATTTGCATGTATTATAGCAAGGAGTTTGATATCCTATATTTTTTGCATGTGCTGAGAGATTTCTTTGCCCGAGATGGATATCAAAGCTGGATCGTGGTAGACCAGCCTACCGCTATGCTGCATGATATGGAGTATTTGCCTCTTAAAGCTGCAATCCATGGATTACAGGCATTAATAATCGCTGCCGGGGCAATGGCTTATAGTGCGTATACGGATATTGCCATTTTCTGCGTAGAGGCTCAGCATATTTCAAATTGGAGCAAAGAGCAAGATGTATCAGGGGTTGATATTGAGCTTTCTGTGATATCTGTAGCAGAGGCTGACAGCATTCAAATCTCTATACAGACAGAGCAGCGATATTCGCAAGAATGGGTTTTTCCGGAGTTAAACGAGGGAGATATAGGTCGTTTTTATACAAGTTTAGAGCAGCTACTGGTAAACTGATATATAAAATACGTAACCAAATACTTATCGTTTAATATCATTTAATTAATATATATATTAAGTATTTAATAATAATATTGACTATGCTAATTATGGTGTGATATATTGAAAGCGTTAATAAAATGGCTTGTTAGCTTTAGGTACAACAAATTTTATTTTCGCATTCAGAGAGGATGGTTTAGGTGGCAGCAGCTGTAAAAGCAAAGATGATTGTAGACAAATCTTTTCGTATTGCTGAAGTCGATAAACGCATTTATGGTTCTTTTGTAGAGCATCTCGGGCGTGCTGTATATGGTGGTATTTATGAGCCTACTCATTCGACTAGTGATGAAAGCGGTTTCCGCAATGATGTTAAAGAACTGGTAAAAGAGCTGGATGTTCCTATTATACGCTATCCGGGCGGCAATTTTGTATCCGGTTACAATTGGGAGGATGGTGTCGGCCCTGTTGCATCGAGACCTAGACAGTTGGAGCTGGCGTGGAGAACAGTGGAGCCGAATGAAGTAGGAACGAATGAATTTTTTAAATGGGCCAAGGATGTTGGCTCTGAAGTAATGATGGCGGTAAATCTGGGTACGCGTGGAATTGATGCGGCGCGTAATCTGGTGGAATATTGCAATCATCTAGGAGGCTCCTATTGGAGTGATTTACGTCGTAGTCACGGTATAGAGCAGCCACATAAGATTAAAACCTGGTGTCTTGGCAATGAGATGGACGGACCGTGGCAGATTGGTCACAAGACAGCGGAGGAATATGGTCGTCTGGCTGTAGAATCTGCAAAAGCCATGAGGCTGATTGATCCTGACATTGAACTTGTATCCTGTGGAAGCTCCAGCTCCACGATGCCGACGTTCCCGGAATGGGAGGCAACCACACTGGATCATACGTACGAGGTAGCCGACTATATTTCCCTGCACCAATACTACGGCAACCATGACAATGATACGGCTAATTATCTGGCACGTTCCATGGACATGGATCATTTTATTCATACTGTCATTTCGACTTGTGATTATATCAAAGCGAAGAAACGTAGCAAGAAAAAAATGATGCTCAGCTTTGACGAATGGAACGTATGGTACCACTCCAATGATGCAGACAAAAAAATCGATCCATGGTCTGTGGCACCACCGCAGCTTGAGGATATTTACAACTTTGAGGATGCATTGTTGGTGGGCAGCATGTTGATTACGTTCTTGCGTCACGCGGACCGTGTAAAAATGGCTTGCCTGGCTCAACTGGTCAACGTTATTGCGCCAATCATGACCGAGAATAACGGAAAAGCGTGGAAGCAAACGATCTTCTATCCGTATCTGCATGCTTCCCGTTATGGTCGTGGGGTATCACTGATGCCTGTAGTGGATTCCGAAAAATACGATTCCAAGGACTTTACAGACATTCCTTATCTGGATAGCGCTGTGGTTTATGATGAAGAGGGAGACGCGCTGACTGTCTTTGCAGTGAACCGTCACTTGTCTGAATCGCTGGAGCTGACGGTAGATGTACGCAGTTTCGAAGGCTACCGTATTGTCGAGCATACCGTGCTGGAGCATGATGATCTCAAAGCGACCAATAGCCCAGCTGGAGAAAAGGTTACGCCTCATAACGGTGGCAATGCCAAGCTTGAAGACGGAATTGTAAAAGCTCATTTGGGCAAAGCCTCGTGGAACGTTATTCGTCTTGCTAAATCTCATTAATTCTCTTTCTAAAAGGAACGGACTGAGTTATACCTAAAAAAGTCCGCATTCTCTCTTGTAAGGCTACTACAAGAGCAGGAATGCGGGCTTTTTGTATAAAATGAGCCATTTGTCCCTCCATCAACATAGTGCTCGAAAGGAAGAGGTAATTCCAATAAATATTATATTTATTCCTAAATTTAACTAGGTAAAGATGATCCTTAATCACTAAGTGTTCGTGCCTCGTACATTTTTATGAAGTTAATTAGACCCAGTGCCCACACTCCTGGGTGAAAAAAGGCCCTGTTGTACCGTTGTCAATGAATTGATATCTGAAATGAAGGTGTGTAATCCGTCTTAAATCCACGTTATACTTTAAAAGATAGCTATTTTAAATAAAAGATGGCTGTAGCATTTCGTGAAAGGAATGATCTCTATGAGTCAAACAGACGAATATCGTTTTCAAGTAAATTTGGGCGGCATGATTGATATTTTGGCCAATCATTTATATAGCAGTCCACGGGTGTTTATACGTGAAATACTACAAAATGCAACAGATGCGATCACGGCTCGCAAGGAGCTGGGGAAGGCTGCTGCTGAAAGTAAACCATTGAAAGAAGACAATACTCTTGGAGATACAGCTTTTGAGAGTAACGACTATGAAGGCAAAGTCATCGTAGAGCTATCCGGTGCCGGGGATCAGCAGGTATTGATGATTCAGGATAACGGTATTGGATTGTCTGAAGAAGACATTCATCGGTTTCTGTCGATCATCGGGCAGTCTTCCAAGAAGGGGGCTGATTTGCTAACCTCGGAGACTTCATTTATCGGGCGTTTTGGGATTGGCTTGCTGTCTTGTTTTATGGTGAGCGATGAAATTGTAGTACTGACCCGTTCGGTGAAGGAAGGCATCTCTATGGAATGGAGAGGGAAGCCAGATGGGACGTATACGATTCGTCGATTAGAGACTGAGCTGCCTATAGGGACGCAAATTTATTTGCGCTGTAAGCCGGGGAGCGAGTTTTATTATGAGCCAGCGCAGGTGAAAGACTCCTTATTTTATTATGGAGCCTTGCTGCCATATCCTGTCCTGCTGTCTGTAGACGGGGAGACTAAGCAGGTCAATCTTCCATCGACAAGCTGGATGCAGGACCCGGAACAATTACGGAGTCGACGCGGTGAGGTGCTGGATTTAGGCTATCGCCTAATGGGTGAGCGCTTCAGTGATTTTATACCGCTGCGGACGGCATCGGGCAGAACAGGCGGGATTGCATTCATTTTGCCTCGCAGTGTTAATCTGAACAGCAAGCGGCTGCATCGGGTGTATCTGAAGCATATGCTCGTGTCCGACAAAGCGGAAAATGTATTGCCAGAATGGGCATTTTTCATTAAAAGCCTGATTTGGACAGACGAATTGCAACCAACGGCATCTCGTGAATACTTTTATGAAAATGAGCAGCTTGATGCGGTTCGTTCTGAATTGGGGACCTGTATTCGCGAAGAACTGCTACGCATGGCGGAATATGAGCCAGACCGCTTGCAGAACTGGATTTATTTACACGAGCTGTCCATGAAGGCGCTCGCGGTCGAGGATGATGAATTTCTGCGGATTATGCATCGCTGGTTTTCCTTCGAAAGTACATTTGGACGGCGCGAGCTGAGTGAACTGATCCGAGAGGCGGGCGGACGTCCGCTCCATTACACGGCGACCGTGGATGAGTATCGTCAGATTACGCATGTGGCGGCAGCACAATCCATGCTAGTGATCAATGGCGGATATATCTATGATTCGGAAATTTTAAAAAGGCTGCACTGGGTCGACGCTACCCTGCACACAGAACGACTTAGCCCTGAAGACGTATCTCTTTCTTTTACCGGACTGACGCAGGAAGAGCATACAAAGTATTACGGTGTGCTGCGTGTGATGGATGCTGCTTTACAGCCGATGCGTTGCCGCGCTGAGTTGAAACGTTTTGAGCCTGCGAGCTTGCCTGTGCTGTACACCATTTCACAGGATGCACTAACCTTGCGCTCTATGGAAAACACCGTTGAAGAGACAACTTCACTTTTTTCCAATGTGCTCGATAGTCTAAAAGCGGGAGTCCAGCAGAACGCGGGCTATTCGACCTTGTATTTTAATTTAAGCAACCCGGTAGTGGCGCGGATTTTTGAAGCTACCGATACACAGATGATTACGGCTGCAACAGAAATGATGTATGTGAATGCGCTTATGATGGGTCACTATCCGATGAACCGCAGTGAGCTAGGGCTGATGAACCGGAGTGTGCTGCATTTTATCAATTGGGGATTAGGGAACGGACAGAATACGTAATTGCGTAATTAAAGGAGGATTCAAATGGAAGAGACGATATATGAAATGATGGAGCAGGCGCAGGATATGCCCGGAGGGGCGGCAAAGCTGGCGATTCTGGAAGAGGCTGTTCGCCTGGCGGATACTTCAGGTTTGAAGGAGCTCGCTTATGAAATTCGGGGAGAGATTGTAGACTGTGCTATTTTTAACGGATATCCGTTGAAGTCGCTGATTGCTTTTTCATGGCAGCTGGGTCAATTTGACCAAAATCCAGAGGAATACGACCCCGTTGAGCTGTTGTGGAACTATAAATGGATACTTGGAAAGGTGTGCAGTTTTCCGAATATATCAAAAACTCAAATCGAGGATCTGGTAGAGGATATGCGCAGACGTTATGCTGAATACGGGTATAATGAGCGACCATATTACTATTATAAGTTCCGCATCGCGATGGACATGGGTGAACTGGATGAAGCACGGCGGTATCTGGATATGTTCCGCGTAATTGAGCCAGACAGTATGAGTGATTGTGAAGCCTGTGAGCAGAGCCAGATGGTGCGATTCTATTATTTGACCGGAGAAGACGAGCAGGCGCTTGCCGTGGCAAAACCGATTTTATCGGGACGGATGAGATGTGCAGAAGTGCCGCATGTGACGCTCTCGCAGGTGCTATTGCCGCTGTATCGTCAAGGCGAGGTTGATCAGGCGAAGGAGCAGTATCGCAAAGGCTATCGCCTGGTTCGTGATGACCGTGACTTCCTGAAAACGATAGCAGAGCATATTGAGTATTTGACGGTTGCAAATCCGATTGAAGGCATCGGAGTGGTGGAACGTCATTTGCACATCGCATTGGACTATGAGAGCGGATTGGAGCAAATGTATTTTTACGCAGCGATGGTAGGGCTGCTGCAAAAGCTGGATACTTCGAGAAAACTTCGTTTGATTCGGATGCCTGCATCTTTTGAATGGGGCAAACAGGAACGTACGTTAGAAGAGATCATTGCGTACTTCAGACCACTGGCAGAGTCTGCGGCAGCTGAATTTGATCGACGGAATGGAAATGCATTTTATTCGAAATGGATTGGGAAGATTGTTCAACCGGCGTAGAAGAACAGGCGACTGTGGCGAATATTTTATACAGCCCAAACAATGAACGAGTAGAATGTTCTTGTTTGAAATGACAGGAGGGATTATATCGTGACTATGACCCAGAAGGTAATTAATTTTGCGCATCGCGGAGCTTCCGGGGTATGTCCTGAAAATACGATGGCGGCTTTCCACCACGCGTTGGAACTGGGAGCAACAGGCATTGAAACGGATGTGCAGCGTACCCAAGATGGGCATTTGGTGCTGATTCACGATGAGTCGCTGGAGCGCACGACAGGTTGCCGGCTGGATGTAAGAGATATCACGCTGGAAGAATTAAATAAACTGGATGCAGGCAGTTGGTTTGATGAGAAATTTCGAGGCGAGCGGGTACCGATGCTGGATGAGTTATTGGAACTGGCCCAGTCCTCGGATACCATTATTAATCTGGAATTGAAAAATAGTGTTCATCTCTATCCGGGGATGGAGGAAGAGGTTATTGCCGCTGTGAAGCGTTTCGGATTGGAAGAGCGGGTGATCTTATCCAGCTTCAATCACGAATCGCTCGCGCTCTGTGCGCAGATAGCCCCTGAGATCAAGACGGGAGCGCTATATATTGAAATTATGGTTCGCCCATCGGAATATGCAACCCAATTCGGGGTTACAGCACTTCATGCCTATAAGCAAGTGGTTACACCAGAAGCTGTGTCTGAGGCCTTGGCATTAGGTGTCGTCTACCACCCATGGACGGTGAATGAGCCGGAAGAAATGGAACGTCTGCTGGAGGCTGGAGTGAACGGCATCATTACAGACTACCCAGATCGTTTGGCGCACATTCTAGCTGTCCACTCTTCTTAAGAGGAAGGCGCAGCAAAACTACACTACTACTAGAGATTGTACGGAAATAGTAGTAGAAATGTATTGAATGAAAAAAGACTCTCCTACGTACTCGCTTTCACGAGACAAGGAGAGTCTTTTTTTGCTTGAGCCGAAGAGAATATGATCACGACAATTTTGATCCCGTTCTATTTGATGCCAAGTCTCATACGATAGCTGAACAGGATATCCAGTGTTCTGCCTTCAAAATGATTCTCTACCAGCTTCACGAAGCGAGCTATATCGTCGTCAAGCGTTCGATTGCCAAGTTTGAAAAGACTCTGAATCCCCCCTTGGCTAAGAGCGAGCCCAGTATAACGGTCTGCGTCACATTGCTCACGATTGTGGAAGACAATCTCCCGAGTATAGCGAAATTGTCCGCTGCGTTGCAGATTGGCTAGATGCTGATCCTTGCTCCATTTATGAGCCTGTTGCTCTACAGGAGCTTCCTGTTCCAAAGTGGCATCTGCTTTGGTGATAAGCTCTGTATAAGCTTGCTCTATCTGCCATTGCAGCACTGGAGGCCAGTCACAGTCAAAGGCCGCAAACACACCGCCTTGAGCCAAGACCCTGCCTGCTTCCTGAAGCGTGCTCTCGGGGTCCATCCAGTGAAAGGATTGAGAGCAGGTAATGACGTCTACAGTGCTGTCCTCAAAGGGCAGGTTGTTGGAGAACCCGCTCTCGAAGGAAATAGCTCCTGCCATTGTCGTTCCTGCTCTCTCCAGCTTGCGCTGCGCTATTCCTCTCATGTCCGGGTTAGGCTCGATGCTGACGATTCGCTGAGCGCTGTCTTTCCATATGAAGGTTGAAAGTCCGGTACCGCAGCCAATATCGGCAACTAGCTCTACGTTCCGATCCAGATAGCGGCTGATGATTTCCACCACGAGTGATGGCGCTTCTGGACGGTGCTGATCGTAGTTGTCGGCAAAGCCATTGAAACGATCCACATTACTTTGCAGATTTCCCTCAGGAATCATAGGGTCTTTTCCTCCTTAGCTTCGGCCGGGCGACCGAACAAATTCCGATGTTCTGTACTCTTACATTGTACAAGTTTATGTGCTTAACCAGCTACTTTTGTGTTTTCACAACATCATCGGATTTCGGTGGAGGAAAGTCTCCTATTTTATCATTGAAGCAAGCGCCCACTCACGCATCATGGAGTCAAGCATTGGACGCAAATCTTCGCGCTGCATGCCCATGTGGAGCACCGCTTCCAGATAGCCGGCTTTATCACCAATATCATAGCGTGTGCCCTCCAGTTCCAAGGCGAGCAGTTGGTTCTGCAATGCTACTTGATGCAGAGCATCTGTCAATTGGTATTCACCGCCCGCTCCAGTCGACATGTTCTCTAATATGGAGAAAATAGAAGGCTCCAATACATAGCGACCAATGACGGCCTGTCGCGAAGGAGCATCTGCTGGAGCGGGTTTTTCAACAAGCCCGCCGACTTCATGAATAAGACCATTCTGGCGGATAGAGTCAATAATGCCGTATTTACTTACATCCTGTTCTTCCACTGTACGCACGCCGACCACTTGCTTGTCAGTGGCTTCGTATACATCCATCATTTGACGAATCGCCGGAGTGGAGGAATTCATAATATCATCGCCCAATAACACGGCGAAGGGCTCATCGCCAATGAACTGACGGGCGCAGCGCACCGCATGTCCCAAGCCGAGCGGTTCTTTTTGACGGATATAGTGAATGACGGCTTTGCCCCCGATGCTTTGAACTTCACGCAGAAGATCATATTTTCCCTTGCTCTCCAGTACTTGCTCCAGCTCTACAGACTTGTCAAAATGGTCTTCGATGGCTTTTTTATTACGCCCCGTAACGATAATGATGCTCTCAATTCCAGATTTGATGGCTTCTTCAACAATATATTGAATGGCTGGTTTATCTACGATTGGAAGCATCTCTTTTGGTAAAGCTTTCGTAGCTGGCAAAAAACGGGTTCCCAAACCGGCGGCAGGGATAACGGCTTTTGTAATTTTTCTCATAGAGATTCACTTTCCTTTCGGGATGGGGAACCGAATACCCAGTATCGGCTCCCGATATAATTGATGATCATTCCGGCTGCGGTGGCGATCAGCTTGCCTAAAGCAAGCGGCAGCTCGGTTTCAGTGTGAAGCACTTGCAGCAATAAGGAGGTTATCCCCAATACGATGAGGTTGATGACGATAAATTTGAGTAACTGACCTTTGCCTGTGTTGTTTGCTTGTTGTTTGCTGAATGTCCATTTGCTGTTCAAAATATAACTGTTGGCTGTGCCGCAGCTGTACGAAATGATCTGCGCCACCACGACCGGCACTCCGGTCCAAGCCAGTAGCGTAAAAATGATATAATCTACTCCTGTATTCACCAGACCTACGATGCCAAATCGGATCATAGGAAGCAACTGGGCCATGCGACTTTTCATAGTTAGGCCCCACGACCGGATTTGGGTCCAGTATATACCGCGCTGTTGTCGCGTACTGTACGTCCGCCCGAAATCAGACTGTCACGGGCTCCTTTCATGTACAGGGACTCGCGTTGTTCAGGAACCTTCATAGCATGTGTCGGACCGTTATCATATTGTCCACCTAGACGCTCACGGACAATGTAGAGTGGACGTGCTTTGGTTTCGTCATAAATCCGTCCAATATATTCACCCATAATACCGAGAATAATCAGAATCACTCCGTCGAAGATCAGGCTGATGCTAATCATGGATGACCAGCCTTTCATCACATAGGAATCGGTGAAAAAGTTAAGAAACAACACATACATCAGATACAGGAAGCCGGACATGGACAAAAGTGCGCCGATATAACCTGCCAGCTTGAGCGGCTTAATCGAAAAGGATGTGATCCCGTCGAGACTGAGCTTGATCATGCGTTTTAGCGGATACTTGGTTTCGCCTGCGAGCCGCTCATCGCGCTCATATTCAACAGCAGTTTGTTTAAAACCGATCCAACTGACCAGACCGCGTACGAATCGGTTATTTTCAGGCAGACGTTTCAATTCATCTATGACCTTGCGATCCATTAGGCGGAAGTCCCCGGTGTCGACCGGGATATTAATATCCGTTGATGCTTTAAGTACGCGGTAAAAGAGGCTGGCAGACCATTTCTTGAAGCGAGTTTCGCCATTGCGTTTGAGTCGTTTGGCGTAGACGACTTCATATCCTTCCTTCCACTTGTTAGCCATCTCAACAATCAGTTCCGGCGGGTCCTGGAGGTCAGCGTCAATGACGACGACTGCCTCTCCCACCGCATAATCCATCCCAGCGGTAATTGCTAGCTGATGACCAAAGTTGCGAGAGAAATCAATCAATACAATCGTGTCATCTCTGAGACTGAATTCCTTGATGAGTTGGACGCTGCGGTCCGAACTTCCATCATTGACGAAGATCAGCTCGTAGGGCTCGCCCATTGAGCCCATGACTTGTTTCAGCCTCCGGTAGGTTTCCGTAATAACGGCTTCCTCGTTGTACATCGGGATAACTATGGAATAACGGATAGGTTCACTCATTCGTAGTTCCTCCTCATTTATAATGTGATTTCGTATAAAGTACCGCTTCCGCCACGCTCGTCTCCGCCAAATCCACCTTGACCATCCTGAGCGCTTGCGTTGGTGTTCGTGGTGTCGTTTCCGCTGTTCGTTGCTTTCACTGCTGTACTTGTTTCTGCTGTGGTTGTTGTTTTCCATTCATCTGTAGGGATTACTTTGCCGTGTTCCTTGATCCAAGCAGTGACTTCGGAGTTGCCGCCGTCCGGTCCACCGCCGCCACCAGAAATCATAAAGTATTTCACTTGCCCACTTTCGACCAGCGCCTTGATTTTATCGACGGTATAGACCGGATCGGAAGACACAAAACCGTTCATAATAATTACTTTTTGTCCGGCCTCGACCAGGTAAGGAGCGGCTGTTGAATAATTGCTTGCTGCGAAAAGATAGGTTTCACCTGTGTTATTTTTTTGCAAGTAGCTCAATGTTTTTTGATCTAAACTTTGGCTACCGTTCGGGCCTCCCATTCCTCTGGAACGGGTAGAAGTTTTTTGTTCCGTGTCTGTACTTGTTTGTGTGCTTGAAGTATTTCCAACAGAGTTGGAATTCTCTGCATTTTGAGTCTGGTTATTCATTTGAGTTCCTTCGGCTTGTTGACCATTGAAGCTTGCACCTCTATTGCCATCATTGCGGCCTGGCATTCCGCCACCGCCGTCGCCAAATTGAGTCGGTCCAGCTTGTGGGATCATGCTGTTCCCCCCGTAGACGATTGGTGTCAATGCCCAGTACACAGGGCCGATAAACATAGCGAGTACACTTGCGATAATGGCATATCTTGTGAACTTCTCGGATTTCATTCGTGCTACCACCAGGAGTGCTGTGCCGATGATCCCTAGGATCAATACCGCGATGGACCAGCCACTGCCGATGGTATCGTTGTAATTTTGTAGAATGAACCAGCTAAATACCGATGTTGCTAATACTGCCACGGGTAACAGCCAGGAGAGCCAGTTGGAACGCTCACGATACTGCTGCCACAATTCTACGAATCCTGCTCCGAAGAGCGCTGCAATCGGTGGTGCGAGCATAATTAGGTAATAATGATGGAAGAAACCTGCTACGCTGAAAAATGCAGCTACGGGAATCAACCAGGCGAGCCAGAAGATAACTTCTTTATGTTTTCGTGTGATATTACGGCGTCGAATACTGGCAAGCAGGCCGATGGAAGCAATGATTGCGAACGGAAGCAGCCAGCTGGCTTGGCCTGACAGGGAAGATTGGAACAACCGCAAAGGTCCCTTTTCACCAGTACCGAACATGCCGCCACCGGAATTTCCACCCTGGCCACCGCCTGGACCACCCTGGCCCTCTCCACCTTGTCCGTTCCCCCCGAATCCGCCGGGTGGTATTTGACCACCTGCACCGGGTCCGCCTGCTGCCATGTTGTTGGCACCAGAGTCATCCGTAGTGGTAGTGCTGTTGGAGGATGTAGTCGTCTGGATCTGATCCGTGTTCGTAATGTTGCTATTCGTTGCAGCGTTATTGTTTTGCTCTGAGCGTTGACCGCCACGATTGCCACCTGTCCCCTGATCTCCTGTCAGGCGAGACAGGCCGTTATAACCGAAGGCCAAATTCAGTACAGAGTTGGTTCCGCTACTCCCCATATAAGGACGTTCATCGGCCGGAGTGGAATCCACTACGACTGCCCAAGAGAGCGATACAATCAGGAGAACCACTGCCGATCCTGCCAACGTTATTGCTTTTCGTTTCCAGTTATACTTGGAAGCCAGCAGATAGAACAGGCCCAACGCAGGAACGATCATATAGGCTTGCAACATTTTTTCGTTAAAGGCAATGCCGACGACTGCGAAAGCAGCCAGGATCAGCCCGGTTTTGCTATTTTTAAGGCCTCTGAACAATAGCCAAGTTGCGAGCAATAATGTGAAGACCAACATGGCGTCAATGTTATTCGTGCGGCTAACCGCTACGGCTATCGGTGTTGTTGCCATGGCGAAGGCAGCCAAACGTGCGGCCAGTGTACCAAAGCTCGGTTTGACGAGTAAGTAAACGAGCAAGACCGATCCGACCTGAGCCAGTGCCTGCGGCAGGATCACGCTCCATCCGTGAAGTCCGAATATATAGGCGCTCAACGTCTGAATCCAGAACACCACAGGCGGTTTGTCTACCGTTACCGATCCTGCAGAATCAAGTGAGGCGAAAAAGAAATTGTGAAAACTCTGCAGCATGCTTGCTACTGCCGTCGTGTAGTAGGTGTTTACGTACTTGTCTTGCCAGATGTTGTATCCGTTCAAAAATGCGGATATCAGCATAATGATGATCAGGGGGATGTCCGCCCTGGTCTTAAACCATTTCTTAATCATGTTCATTCCACTCCCTGTGAAAGTTTCTTTGTATTTATTCCGATCTTGGCCCGGTGAACTACCGGCTTGCTATTATCATGCCAGACGTACCTTAATGGGTTCTGAGCGCTCCCTGAACGTTAGCTGAAAGCTGGGGTGAGGTGCTTTTTTTACGGCAGGAATCAGGTATATTAGATACAGGTAAAAATGAATCGACTTTTAATATGATAAAAATGAAGCAATATGAAAGGGAAGATTAATAATGAATCCAATACACGGAGTTAAGATTATGCTGGCGGACGACGAGCCTCATATTTTGCAATTTTTAGAGCTTGGACTGATTAATGAAGGATATGAAGTCAGAACCGCTGAGAACGGGAGTGATGCACTCGATCTGGCAAGAGAGTTTCGTCCGCATGTAGCGGTGCTGGATGTAATGATGCCTGAAATGAACGGATTTGAGGTATGCCAAAGTCTCAAGGAGACAGAGGATAACATCGCAGTTATTATGCTGACCGCCAAGGATGATGTGGACGATCGGGTAAAAGGGCTCAAGCTCGGCGCGGATGATTATATCGTTAAGCCCTTCAGTTTTAATGAGCTGCTGGCTCGTATTGAAGCGCGTTTGCGAAATCAGTTCCCTGACCTGTTGGGGGAAGTGGTTCACGGACCCTTTCAAGTGGATGACCGACGAAAGGAGATTCGCTATCAGAGTCAGGTGCTGGAGCTATCGCCTACCGAATACGAACTATTGAAGTTTTTGGTGTTAAACCATGGAATCGTGCTGAGTAAAAGTCGTATTCTAGACCGAGTCTGGGGGTATGACTTTGGGGGAGAGGATAATATTGTGGAAGTGTACATTCGCTCCTTGCGAGAAAAACTCAAAGATAAGGAGCATCGGGTCATTCGGACGCTGCGTGGTGTTGGGTACCGAGTGGATCTGTTATGAAGGCGGGGAGGAAAAAACGGAGAAAATATGCGCTTCGTTCTCTCCGGTCCCAGCTTTTGGCCAGAACCTTACTCATTTTGGCATTGCTGCTCGTGTTGATCGGTTTTCTCCAATACTTTCTAATGAAAGATTTTCTGTATCGCAGTCGAGCAGACGCTATGAATACACAGCTGAATTCAATTCCTGTCGACTTATTGATTAAGGATTCACGGGATAATAGTGGGGATGGGATCGCCGCTCCCCAAGATGATACCAATCGGAGAGGTAATCGACCGGGGCCGTTTTTGTTTTGGCCGGATATGTCGCTTGCTTCTATAGGTATAGACGGCACCTTCCAGAGCTTGTCCAACGAAAATGGGCTTAAACCGCCGCGCCTCACCACTCAGCAGTATCAAGCAATGCAGCAGAGCAAGCGCATGCGTCACGGCTATCAATTAATTACGGATGCACAGGGAAAAGAGCAGCTAGTTGTATTTCGCCCGCTCGGTCCACCAGACCGTTCGTCAGGGTTACTGCAAATGGGCGTATCCACGAATTCCATGCAAGAGCAGCTGATTAATCAACTCCGCACCTTTATTTTATTGTCTCTGATTGCACTTGCGATTGGTTTGGCGCTTATGCTTCCTGTGCTTCGCCGTACATTGGTGCCCCTTTCCAGAATGGTCGAGGCAGTCAAACGTATTGATGCGGGCAATTTGGACGAGCGCTTTGACGCAGAGCAGGGTCAGTATGAAGTAGATCGCCTGGCAGTTTCATTTAATGGAATGCTGGAGCGGCTGGAGCATTCTTTTGCTGCCGAGCGGGAATTGCAGATGCAAATGCGACGATTTATTGCGGATGCTTCTCATGAACTTCGTACCCCGCTCACATCCATCCACGGTTTTTTGGAAGTGCTGCTTCGTGGAGCAGCATCCAATCCGAAGCAGCTCCAATCAGCACTAGAAAGTATGTATGGTGAATCCAAGCGCATGAACAAGCTTGTCTCTGATTTGCTATTGTTGGCTAAGCTGGACCGAACACCGGAGTTGAAGCTGGAAGACATATCACTAGATGCATTGCTGCTGGAAATGAAGCCACAGCTCCTTATGCTGGCAGGCACACGTAAGGTATTTTTTGATATGACGGCAGGTGTTCGGGTATTGGCAGAAGGCGATAAGATCAAACAGGTCGTACTTAACCTGTTTCACAATGCTGTTCAACATACCGATATAGAGCAGGGCGTGATCCATGTCAACCTATCGGCTGGTAAGAAGCTGGCAGATATTCAAATTCGTGATAATGGACCCGGCATGGGGAAGGAACAGCTGGAGCGGATATTTGAGCGATTTTATCGTGGAGATGAATCGCGTACACGCAGCTCAGGCGGAGCGGGCCTTGGTCTGGCTATTACGCAATCAATCGTGGAAGCACACGGAGGGAGCATTACAGCTGAAAGTACACTGGGAACGGGAAGTATATTTAAAGTAACGCTGCCTTTAGCAGGAACAGTATAGTATCGCAGATTATGGTCTAACATAAGAATAGCCCCCCGAACCGCGACTTTGGTTAAATAACGGCTCGGGGGGCTTTGTAATTGTTAGTTAATGAGTGCAGCTTTTTGTAAGAGCACATGCAGCACCTTGGCAGATGCCTCACGTGTTGTAGGTGCATTCGGCTGGAAGTAGGAAGAGCCTTTAATCGTGGCTCCGTTAATAATACCTGCCGCACTTACTTTTTCAATACTGTCCTTGGCATAGCCTGCAAAGGATGAAGTATCATGGTATGGTGTGCGTGCAGGACCATCGGCTGCTGTTTTGATTTGAAGCAGGTCTACTGCTTTGCCCAGCACAACAGCAATTTCTTGACGACTGATATTTGCTTGCGGATCAAACTTGTCGTTGTTGCGACCTGTAATCAATCCGGCCTCATAAGCGGCCGCCACATCCCCGGCATACCAGCTACCTGCCGGAATATCACTAAATGGTGCAGCAGTACCTGGTGTCAGGCCAAGTGCCCGGGTGACCAAGGCTGCAAATTCTGCACGCGTCACGTTTTGCTTCGGTGAGAATTTCGTGTCGGTTGTGCCGTTAATGAGCAATTTATTTGCAAGCGATTGAATTTCGGATTGGGCATACGACGATGAAATATCTTCAAAGCTAACAGGTCGTGTCGCCGCTGCATACGTCGAGAAGCCCGGACGGCTTACCTTAACGACGGTAGATCCATCAACTTGCTTGGTGAAGACGGATGGGACGGGATAGACATTTCCGTTCGCTGTATAGAGCACACCGGCTGTATTAGGATCAATTTGACCAGGTACGGTAAAGGATCGGCTAATAAATTGTCCTGGCGCAACTTTGAGCGGTTGGCTCTTACCGCCAGTGATTACGTTGGCCTCAAACCCTACCGGGGTGCCGATCACATTCGAGCCTTTAAGCTTGCTTGTAAATGTGCCGCTCGCCTCTGCTTGGCTACTGATGACCACTTCAATGCCCGCACCTTCAGGTGCATTTTTTAGAACAGATACTGGCAATGCCAGGGAAGAACCTGTATTACTCACAACCAGGCTGCTTCCTGCTGCGGCTTTGCCCAGCGTTGCCAGCTGTGACGAAGTGAGTGATGCTTTAGTCGTTTGGCCTGCTTGGCTAGTAGCCGACAATACGATAGCTGTTGGGCTGGAGCCAGCTGCTGTCACGGCAGCCTGCATGTCTGCATCAGCTACTGTCAGTGACTGTACATTATTGTTTAACGCAACGGCTGTAGGCACAGCTTTTACAGCTTGTCCTTGCTTCACTACGCTTTGCAGTGAAGGTGCAGATGTAGCGACAGGGGTGGATGTATTCGTTGCAGCAGAAGGTGTAGTATTGCTTCTGCCGCCACCGCCGCCACCTCCACCGCCGCCACTATTACCGCCCGATGGGGCACTATTATCCACACGGATCGATTTCGTGGCAGTGAACAGTTTAGGACCATCGGGATTGCGTTCGACTTCTCCCTTTTCATTCAGTTCTGGAGAGCTGACTTCCAGCTTGTACACGCCATCCTTCAAGTGTTGAATAACCGGCTGACCGTTAGCATCCAGAACAGGCTTGCCATTATCATCAAATTCAACATAACTTCCGTTAATCCCCTTAAAGGAATATGCGCCTTGTTTGAGGCGAGCGTTAGCTCCTTGTTCTTTGGTAGTGGCAATCCCATCAATCAGACCGATTAGCTTATCATCTAATCCGTATACATAGAGCGCGATCTGATTGGTTTTATCTGTGGTCAGACGGAAAGCCAAATCTGTTGTGCGCTCCGCACCTGTACGACTTGGATAAATAATCGGGTTCGTGAAACTTAGATCCTGCAAGCCGAAGCCTGTCGTTGGATTTTCTTTGCCGACATGCACAACGAACGGAAGATGAAGTGTCGGCTGTCCAGCGCTTTTTAAAATAACTTCTCCTTCATATACACCTGTAGCTGCATTTGCGCTCGGTTGTACAGACAGGAAGAACGGTTGTGACTTGCCAGGTTCTGCCGAGATGGCTCCATTCGCACCGATACCCTGCAACTGAACGGCAATGTTGCTCACATCAGGGGTAGCAATAGGCTTCGTCGGATCAGAGGTGACATTATCATGTAAAACATAGCTGGCTTCATACTGTACAGTGTTAGCAGACAAGTTTTTGAGTTGAAGCTGAATTTGCTTCGCATCACTACCCGGTCTTAACACCCCGAAGCTGGCGGAAGGATTGTAATTCACAACCTCTTGACGATTAAAGTTCTTGTCAAGAATCGTAATCTTTTCAACGGTTTCCAGCAGGGCTGGAGTCTGAATCGCATTCGCGATGTTTACAAGACCTGCACCTTGGGAATACACATCATATTGGATTTTATCCTCATCAAAGAGTGTAACCGAAGTATTTGCCAAAGCAGCGCGGATATCAAACGGTGTCCAGTTTGGATGCTGCTGCTTCAGCAGCACAGCAAGTCCAGCCACATGTGGAGATGCCATACTCGTTCCGTTGCTGCGTTTGTAAGCTTGCTCATAGGATGCATCCGGATAGAACTTGGCGAAGGCAGGGTACGTCGACAAAATGCCAACACCCGGTGCGCTTACGTCTGGCTTGATGCTTAGCAGTTCATCTCCATTGGGTCCACGGGAGCTAAAATCGGCCATGGTATTACCTGAATGATCTGTGCGAATATAGTCTGCACCAAAGGAAACGGAGAATTTTTCTCCAGCGTTGTCTACGATTTGTTTAGCCAGCGCGCGACCTTCCTTACCTTTCATGTCAAAGGTCGGAATAAAGTCAAAGCTGTCACCCAAATTGGAATTTACGTAGTCATCGCGACCTGAAATGCTTTCCCCTAAATCAGCCTTGGTGATGTCACCAGGTTTCGTATTTCCATTGAAAACAATGACGGCTTTCGCGCCGTTTTCTTTCGCATTTGCGATTTTATCCACGAACGCCAGGTTGCCCCGTGATACGAGGACAATTTTGCCGGCTACGTCTTTTCCTTCAAAATCATCAGCTTGTCCCAAATTAGCATATACAAGCTCATAAGGGGCAGTTCCCATAACGGAGGCAAAGTCCTCTCTGCCTGTCTCCCAGCCCATTAAATTAAAGTCGTAATGTGCATAGGTATCAGTAGTTACGGTTTTCTTTAATTCACCGTTGTCCTCCCAATAGGAGTCGCGTGTCACTGAGGCTGTGCCTGAGAAGCTCTTGCTTGGTGAAGTGGCTGCACCAACGGAAATCGCTAGCTGGGATGTTGCGGGAGAACCCATGGAATAAAAATAGGGTCCTTGTTGTGCAGCGTTACCGTTCGCGATGACCGCGACTACCCCGGAAAGTACCGCATTATTGATGGCGATGGCATCCGGGGAGTTGGGATCCTTTTCAGAATCTGAACCTAGCGACAGGTTGATGACATTCATGCCATCCTTGACAGCACGTTCAATACCGTCAATGACCTGAGCCGAGGAACCGGAGGAACGACCGGTCTTGGTATTGCGTCCAAGCACCTTATACACATATAAGTCCGATTTATAGGCAATGCCTTTTTGTACAATATCCGAGGATTTATTTGCAGCTTTCCCGGCAATGGTACCGGAGACATGAGTACCATGTGTCGTTCCACTAAAACCTGTGCCGTACGGATCATTCTCTTTTTCAAGGAACGGTTCCTCGTAAGGGTCGTTGTCCTGTTCAAAAGAGTCATATCCGCCTTTGTAGGCCTCTTTCAAATCTGGATGCTCATAATCAATACCGGTATCAATAACCCCGACCTTGATTCCCTCGCCATGCAATCCTTTGGCCCAGGCTTCAGGCACACCAATTTGGTCCAGTGGTGCATTGTCATAAGTGGCTTCATTGGCTGTAAGTGTTGGTGGGTCCTGCACGGGGATGGAATAATATGTTTTGTTTTCGTGAATGGATTTAACGCCTGGTAGTTTAGCCAATTCTGGAATTTTATTGGCTGGCACTGTAACCTCCAGTCCGTTAAGCACCGTATTGTACTGGTAATTCACTTGAAGGGAAATGCCGTGCTCAGCGGCTTGGTCTACGAACGTTGTTTGCTCGGTGGCGATCGCAGATTCGGCTTTTTGCTCGGATTGAGCGGTGAAAGCTTTGGCGCTTGAACGTGCGGCATATTTGTCCACAGCTAGGGGCTCACCATCAAGCTGTACGATGACTCTGACCTGACGAGAGGAGTCTGTGCTCAGCTCAGGTGAGATAAAGGCTGGAGCCGACTCAATAGTTAATGCTTCCTGAGCTTTTAAAAATGAGTCGATTGGCAGATCTGCAGTAGCGGCAGAACTGAAAGACGGTAGAGATAAGCTTACCGTCAAGGCAAGAGCGAGTGATACGACAGGTATTTTTTGCAAAATGATCGGCTTTTTCAAAGATTTCCCTCTTTTCAATCAAAATATGATATCTCTACATACTAGGATTTGAAGCCACTGCCGTTGTTCTCACGCCTCCCTTAATATCTAAAATAATAGAATTGACCACTGGTGACTAACTTGCCAGTTTTGAGGCATATCTTACCATATTGGTGGGATATATTACTATATGTTTTTTATATTTTTAGAAAAAATAAGGTTAACTTCACATATAGATTCCATGGAAATGTTATGAATTCACTAGATTATTTTTGAAATCAATCGAAGAGGAATGGGAGAATGCAAGATTTAATGATATAATCTGCATTGGAATTGTAGAGGTTACACAATCACGTAAAATGCTTAAGGTGAAGGAGTCGATTATGTTGGCAAAAACATTGATTTTTGGGCATAAAAATCCGGATACGGATACCATTTGCTCAGCTATTGCTTATGCAGACTTGAAAACCAAACTGGGCGCGGACGTAGAGCCGGTTCGTCTGGGCGAGGTTAACGGGGAAACGCAGTATGCGCTGGATTATTTCAAAGTGAGCGCGCCGCGTCTGGTTGAGCAGGTTGCTGCCGAAACAGACAGCGTCATTCTGGTCGATCATAATGAACGCCAGCAAAGCGCAACTGACATTGACAAGGTGCGCGTAACTGAAGTCATTGATCACCACCGGATCGCTAACTTTGAAACAAGCCAGCCGCTGTACTTCCGCGCTGAGCCAGTAGGTTGCACAGCCACCATTTTGAACAAGCTCTACAAGGAAAATGGTGTAGCCATTCCCAAAGAAATCGCAGGTCTGATGTTGTCCGCGATTATTTCTGATTCCCTGTTGTTCAAGTCCCCGACTTGCACAGATCAGGATGTAGCCGCTGCCCGCGAACTGGCTGAAATTGCTGGTGTGGATGCAGACCGTTACGGTTTTGACTTGCTTAAAGCGGGTGCTGATTTGAGTGGCCACACGATTGAGCAGTTAGTAAGCTTGGATGCCAAAGAATTCCAGATGAATGGACGCAAAGTGGAAATCGCACAAGTGAACGCAGTAGACGTAAACGACGTATTGTCCCGTCAAGCTGATCTGGAAGCTGCTTTGTCCCAAACCATTGCAGCCAAAAATCTTGATCTGTTCTTGTTCGTCGTAACAGACATTGTGAACAGTGATTCCATTGGTATTGCGCTGGGAAGCCAGGCTCAGGCAGTTGAAAAAGCCTACAATGTACAGTTGGATGACAACAAGGCTGTTCTGAAAGGCGTCGTATCGCGCAAATCGCAAATTGTACCTGTATTGACTGAAGCTTTTAACAGTTTGTAATGATAAAAAATAAGCCTCCTGAACCCGACTGCATGAGGGCAGTGGAAGCAGGAGGCTTATTTTTATTTTTATTTCTTCAGCTCTGCCAGAGTGTCCTCGATACGAAATTCAAATGCTAACTTCAACTGATCGCTCATCAGGTGCCAGGCACTTTCAGCTACAGCGAGATCGCCGCTATGAGTAAAAGCATGTGCGGCGCCCATATATTTCTTATATGTTACGGGCACATCCGCTTCAATCAGCCGCTTGGCGTACAGCTCAGCTTCATCAGCCAAGGAGTCTAGCTCGGCCGTTATGATCAGCGCAGGAGGAAGATCATGCAGCGATTCTGCATAAATAGGAGAAACCAACGGATTTCGCGCCTCATCTGGCGAGCGCAAATAGCTTTCATTGAAGATTTTTGCCACGCGAGGCGGGATCGCCTTCTCAAATTGGGGCTTCAGCTTGGGATCTGTAGCAATATCCAGTGATGGGTAATCCAGCACCTGATACACAATTGGGAATTCTTTGCGATCCCGGGCCATAAGACACAGCGCTGCTGCAAGATTACCTCCTGCACTATGTCCGCCGACCGCAATGCGTTGGGGATCGATGTTTAGTACGTCAGGATGCTTGCACACCCATTGGGTCACATCATAACTTTCCTGTAGCGGAATAGGGAATTTATGCTCCGGGGCCAAGCGATAATCGACATTAACGACGACACAATTCGCTCGTTCGGCAATGACCGGGCACCAGGGGTCATCCATTTCAGCGCTGCCCATTATGAATCCGCTACCATGAAAATTGACGAATACAGGGAGTGGATCAGCAGACCGGAGGGAAGCTTCATATACAATTACCCTTGAATCACCTACAGAGGTGGGGATCATTCTCTCAGTCCGATGTACTTTGGGAGCATGCGAAGGCTTAAAATCGGATGCTGTTATCATTCGACCAGCCGATCTGCGGGCAAGTTTGACGAACAGATTTTGTCTCAGTCTTCGCACCATTTGTCTTTCTCCTCTCTGAGGGCGCTGGGGGTGGTTAGACGCGAACCTTTAACATCTTCAAAAGCATCTCGTACGCGTGACAAATAGGTCTGAAACTGGCAGAGCTCCGATTCAGTAAAGTCTGACATCAGACGTGAAGCCAGCCCTATGAAAAAAGGGTCCATCTGCTGGATTTTACTTCTTCCTTTATCATTCAGAGAAACAAAAACTCCCCGCTTGTCATTGGGATCGTCGTATTTATTTATGAATCCTTCTTGCTCAAGAGAAATGACCATAGAACTGATGGCTGCCCGGCTGACACCCATCTTTTCAGCCAACGCTGAAGGAGATGACATTTCATCTCTTTGCGCAGAAAGTACACAAAGTGCAATATATTGCCCATAGGAGAGACCAAACTCACGTGAACGTTTTTCCATATTTTTTCTTATTTCGTATGTTATAGAAAATAAATCTACCAAAACACCAATCGGTTTATTGCCACCTGGAAATAGGTTATAAGCCAGTTGACGAATTTCGGAGTCCAAAAAAAAGAACATGCGATCCACCTCGATGTAGTTAATTAGTTAACTGTAATTTAATTAACCACTGGTTGCAATGATTTATACAAACTTTGTTCTGCATTTTTTGAAAAAGTATCGGCAAAACGTCACTTCCAGGGTCCGATGCACTGTTCAATACCTTGATCCACAAGAGCTTGGATGGATGGCTGACGCAAGGTGCGTCCTTCTTGCCACCGCCACTCACTATATTGAATTTTGGCGGTAAACATGGGCTTCACCCAAAATGCGTCTTGATGCCGATCCGGTTTGTTAATAAAAGGTCGCTCCGATAGAGTATGTGGCATCAGGCGCTCGGTAAGCTGATGCCAATCTCCACGAGTCAGCTTACCTGTACCCACGTGCCCGATATAGCGCAGCATTCCTTGCTTATCATACTGGCCCAGCAATACAGCGTTGATCACACCTCCGTTCAGGGTATAGCCACCGATAACGGCAATGATATCGCCATAATTTTTGACCTTGACCCATCGTCTGTCCTGTCCGCCCAATGTGTAGGGACTATCCAGTTTTTTGCACACAATACCTTCCATTCCTTGGCTACACATAACCTGAAAAAGAGCCTGTCCATCAGGATGAGCAGGAGCCAGTTGGATCCGTTCATTCGGTATGATGATCTGATGCAGCAGTTCAAGCCTTTCCTGTAACGGTTTGCGATGAACCCATTCCCCATTTAGATATACAATGTCAAACAACATGTAAGTAGCGGGTACGGCTTCATAGGCTGCCTGAATTCGCTCCGTCCGGCGAATCAGATCCCGGCGCATAATTTCATGGAACGACGGTTTACCGTCGGCACCAAGTGCGATCATCTCCCCGTCCAGTATGACTGAATCTGCCCTACAGTAGGAGGAGAAGCGAGCAAGCTCCGGGTACAACAGCGTTCGTTCATGCTGCTTACGATTGAACAGACGCGTGTTGCCCTGGTCGTGATACGTTAAAATTCTTGTACCGTCCCATTTTATTTCGTAACGCCAAGGGCCTGCATCTATAGGGACTTTTTCACTCAGTTCTGGTTCAAACGGGATGACAGGTTTCATTTCCGTACCCAATACAGCACCTCCCTTTACCTTAATTGGAATAAATATAGTGTCGACGATAGTTCCTTTTTTATGTATGTGATGTTTCGCTATCCCCTAAATAGGGGAATGATAAGGATATCTAGCGTGGGTATCAAGTGAATGCAGCGTTCGTTCGCATGGAGTCGTTACGGCATTTCTTCAGTCAGAAAGGGGATTGGTCTCATGAGACAAATTCGCGAGGAAGACCATGCAGTAGTCATGGTGGATGATGGACAGGTAGTTGCAGAAGTAGGTTATAAATCCGTAGATGACCACTCTCTGGTCATTGACCATACATTTGTATCTGAACAGTTACGGGGTCAAAAAATTGGCAAGGAGCTCATCGACAAAGTTGTTGCTATGGCGAGGGAACAGCATAAAAAGGTGATCCCTGCTTGCTCGTACGCGCTGGCTCTGTTCAAGCGTCATCAGGAATACAGTGACGTCTGGCAGCAATGAATATTGCTATCAAGGCGCGTTATTGCATAGCCGACACAACACCGGAGTGGGGAACGATCCCTTCCCGGTGTTTTTTGTGTGCATAAAGCTTGTAAAATGAATGCATTCTACCGTTGATATTGGGAAGTAAGAGTGGTTCCCAAATCGATGAAGCATATTTCCTGGAGAATGGCTGTGAAATTGTTCATACTGTTGTCACTTCACAGGCTATCTATGAGTTCTATATAATATATTATGGTTATGACCGCAAAAATAACGAAAACCTGAATTTAAACGAAGGAGACGCTCATGATGAATAAAGCGAGTGAGGACAAGCAGTACGTTCCAACGAGCAATCGTAATTTTACAGCCTTGATTATCACCGTTTCCATTATAGCCAATGTGATTATTTTGCTGCTGTTCTTTTCGCCGATCGGATACCAGGGGAGTGTTAGTTTTGATCTCACTATTTTCCCAAGGTTGAATGCGATTTTTAACAGCTTCACATTTATTTTCTTGGTGGCTGCATTGGTTGCGATTTTCAAGAAAAACATTAAGGTGCATAAAACCTTTATTCTGCTGGCCTTCGCCAGTACCGTTTTGTTTTTGTTTTCCTATCTGACCTTCCATTACATTTCACCGGAAACTGCAAAATATGGCGGTGTGGGTATCCTTCGGCCGATTTACTTTACGCTGTTGATTTCGCATAGTATATTGGCGGCGATTATCGTACCGTTGGCGCTATTCACAGTTGTATGGGGATGGACGATGCAGGTAGCAAAACATCGTAAAATTGCCCGTTGGACGATGCCTATTTGGCTATATGTGAGCTTGACTGGAGTTTTGGTGTACGTTTTCATGGCTCCATATTATTAATAGATATGAATCCTCTGTGGGTTGATTTGGCAAACATGGCGTCTCTATTAAAGAGGCGTCTTTTTTGTATCCAATAAAAGAAAAATTATTCCTTCTAAATTTATTTTATTGAAAAAATGTTCCTTCTATAACGGTATTTCTGTTATAATTTACCTTAATCAACTAAGAACAAGGGGGTCACCATGTGACAAAGAAAGCGAAAGGCAGGTTACGGTTGCTTGTATCTATGCTGGCGCTGGTTGTACTGCTGAGCGGCTGCGGTGGCGGAGGCTCAAAGCCGGAAAAGGTAGACGGAGGGAAAGTGACACTCCAATTTTGGACCATTGCGCTACAACCTACATTTACCCCGTATTTCAATCGGGTCATTGCCGATTATGAGCAGAAGAACCCTAATGTCAAAATTGATTGGAAGGATTACCCGTATGATGCAGTGACCAATAAGTTGTTGACGAGTATCGCTAGCAACAGCAGTCCGGATGTAGTGAATCTCAATACGGAATTTGCTAGCCAAATGGGCTCTAAGGGCGCTGTTGTTGATATGAATGAACACTTGTCGCCTGAGGAAAAGGCTGCTTATTTCGAAGGTATTTATAATTCGACTGTTATTAACGGTAAAGCTTATGCACTCCCCTGGTATACAGGCACGGAAGTGCTTTACATGAATACTAAGTTGGTTAAAGCAGCTGGATTGGACCCTGCCCATCCGCCCAAAACGCGGGAGGAATTGTCAGAATGGGGCCGCCAAATCAATAGAAAAATCGGTAAGGCCGGCTATGCTCAGCAGCTTGTATCCAAGCTTTTTGCGGTTGACGGTATTCCTATCTTAAATAAAGAAAAGACAGCAGCTGCATTCAACACACCAGACGCAGTCACCATGATCGATAATCTAAAAAAACAGATGGAAGATGGAGTCGTGCTTAAGGAAGATGCTGACTTCTCGCAGCAAGTGAAATATTACGCTGGCGAGCAGGTTGCCTTCGAGCTGGCGGGCCCGACATTCATTAATTTTATCAAAACGGCAGCGCCGGACGTATATAAAAATACGATTGCTGTTCCCGTCCCAACCGGCAAAGCTGATTTGCGGCTTTCCAACTCTATGGACCTGGTCGTACCTACCAAGTCTGCACATATAGACGAGGCGGTGAAATTTGCTGTTTTCTTAACAAATGCAGAGAGTCAAACGGCATTTTCTAAAGAGGCCAATACACTACCTTCCACAAAAGAATCGATTAAAGACCCGTATTTTACTCAGTCTGACCAATCATTAGAGGCACAAGCCAAGGTAGTATCTGCACAAAGCTTGGATAAGGCGACAGATTATATGGTCGGTGTGCCTAATGCCAAGGATGTGAACAGCGCGATCGCGCGAGCCTTGCAAAATATTTTATTGAACGGAAGTAATACGAAGGAGACGCTTACTGCCTTGGAGCAGGAAGTGAATGATATTTTAAAGCAATAGGTATGACAGGGGAGTAATGCGAATACTCCCCTGTTCATTTATCAAAATCAGGTGGTGATGCAGCATGATCAAATGGTTGAGGTCGGAGTCCTTTACGGCCTGGGCCTTTATGACGCCGGGACTGTTATTGCTTGCCGTCTTTGTATTTTGGCCTATTATTTACAGCATTCCGCTGGCATTGACGGACTACTCTGTCATATCAGATACCCATTTTGTCGGCCTGGATAATTTTGAAGCAGCGTTTAAGGACCGTAACTTTCTTATTTCGATTTGGAACTCATTGTTGTACGTGCTCATTGTTCCCTTTCTTCAAATATTCTCTATCCTGATGGCTGTGCTGGTGAACAGTCGTATCCCCGGAATTAAAATATTTCGTACGACCTACTACATCCCTGTTGTGACTTCGATGGTAGCTGTGGCCTTAATTTGGAGCTGGCTGTTGGGCAATAACAGCGTAGTGAACTATTTGCTTATACAAGTCGGTTTGATTAGCAAAGACATACACTGGTTATCGGACAGCAATTTAGCCTTGTATGTACTGATGTTCATTACGATGTGGAAGGGACTCGGGTATTATATGATGCTCTATCTGGCAGGATTACAAAACATTCCTCAAGATCTGTACGAAGCCGCTAGGGTGGATGGAGCCAGTCGATGGCGTCTGATTGTTCATATTACACTTCCGCTGCTGAAGCCATACGTTCTGTTTTGTACCCTCATATCGCTCATGTCAGCTATTCGCGTATTTGATGAGGTATATGTGTTAACCAAGGGTGGACCGGGAACGGCCACGTTGACATCCAGCTTGTATATTTTTCAAAAGGGGATGGAGCAGTTTAATTTTGGGTACGCTTCGGCACTTGGCTTAATTGTCGGTGCAATGATTGCGGTACTTAGTATTATTGTATTCCGATTCAATAGGAAAGGCGGTGTCAATCCCTATTGATGAATCTACAGAATGATAAAATGCTACGCTCGTCTCTTCCTAAAAAAGAAAGCAGTCGCATCATGCGTAGTCTTGGTCGAGTGCTCAGAATGACGGTAATGTATGTGCTTTTAGTGCTGCTAGCCCTCTTTTTGATGGGACCGTTTCTATGGCTGCTTAGTGTATCCCTCATGCCAGGCCGTAATATTTTTTCAACGCCGCCTGCGATCTTCCCGACCTTTATTGATTTCGACAACTATGTTCAGGTGTGGCAGTTCATGGATTTTCCTAAATATATGCTGAATACAGTCATCATTACGGTGTTGGGCGTTGTGCTCAATGTGGTACTGGCCAGTTTGACGGGGTATCCCTTGGCTGTGTTTCGCTTTAAGGGTAAAAATGTGGTGTTTACGCTGCTGATTGCTACAATGATTATTCCTTCTTACACGGCATTTATTGTGCATTATCTGACCATTCAAGGGCTTCATCTGGGCAATACATATATGGGTGTGGTGTTGCCTGGGGCAGTCTCTGTGTTCAACATTTTTCTAATGCGGCAGACGTTTATTCATATTCCCGCCGATGTGCGTGATTCGGGTAAAATGGAC
The DNA here is from genome assembly GCF_011066175.1 of Paenibacillus sp. EKM211P. Classification (NCBI taxonomy): domain Bacteria; kingdom Bacillati; phylum Bacillota; class Bacilli; order Caryophanales; family Paenibacillaceae; genus Paenibacillus; species Paenibacillus sp. EKM211P. Next base: position 8,496 of record NZ_JAAMNS010000006.1, on the reverse strand, counting down.
GGCGCTTCGGAGTTTCGAATTTGGTGGCAACTGGTGCTTCCGCTGGTCAAGCCGGCGCTTGCTGTGATTTCTCTGTTGGAGGCCATGTCGTTCTGGAACAGCTTCCTATGGCCTATCGTTATTCTGAACGATACGGAGCTATACCCGCTGGCAGCTGCACTTACGTATCTCAATGGTCAGTTTGCCTATAATTTTGGCTGGATTGCTGCAGGCACAATGATTTCGGTATTGCCGATCATTATATTGTTCCTGTTCACGCAGCGCTATTATATGGAAGGCTTGGCGGGAGCGGTGAAAGGATAATTCAGAAGTCTCGGCTACGGAGAGCCCGTAAATGGAAGGAGACGATTGCGATGGAACTGTCCAAAAGAATGAGACCTAATTCGGATGTAGGGCTAACACCGCAGGAGGTTCAATATTATTTTCGTGATGTGTATGACAGTGGGGACAAACTGGTTATCTCTGAACCGAACCTGATCTGTGAACTGTCCTCTCGCTTCGCAATGAATCAGGAGTATGAAGGTGTGCTTGACCCCGAGGGACCGATCCGACTCATTGCACCTCCGGGGCCCGGTGTTCCGACTGAAACAAGGGGAAGCGTGCAGTTGATGCTCGAATATGACGGAACGCTTACTGCCGATGGATATCGTTTGGACATTCAGAAGGAAGGGAGAATTGAAATCCATGCGTCCAATAAAAGAGGGCTTAAGTACGGCATGGATGCCCTGCATCTCCTGCTTCAAGTAGAACAGGAACGATGTGCGCTACCGGTGATGTCTATTCGGGATGAGCCTTCCTTTCCGGTCAGAGGAATCATTGAAGGTTTCTACGGGAAACCGTGGAGTTTCGCAGATCGGCTGGATTCCGTTCATTTTATGGCTGTGCATCGGATGAACACGTTTATGTACGCTCCCAAGGACGATCCCTATCATCGCGAGCTATGGAGGGAACCGTACCCCGAGGAGACATTTGCCCAAATCCGCGAATTAAAGGAAGCCTGTGAACGGCACGAGATTGATTTTCACTATTGTATTAGTCCAGGGAATGACCTGAACTTTGGTAGCGCTGAAGATTTTCTCAAATTGACGGAGAAGCTGGCAGCCATGATAGCGATAGGCGTACGTCATTTTTCTGTATTAATGGATGATATTGATTACGTCCTTAAAGGGGAAAATCGGCATTTGCTGGGCCGCTCGGGCCACGCTCATGTCTTTTTGACGAATAAGGTTCATACATGGTTGGCTGAGCGGCTGCCTGAATTTACGCTGACAGTCTGTCCATCGGAATATTGGTCCTATTGGGATACCGAATACAAAAAGGATTTCCGGGAGCGATTGCATCCAGATATTAAGGTATTCTGGACGGGATACTTTGTATTTGCTCCACAGATTGGTCGCCAGCATGCTGCCGATAACCATGCATTCTATGGGCATGAGCTGTGGTTATGGGATAACATCCCGGTGAATGATTGTGACCATGATCGGTTATTCCTCGATCCGCTGCGCGGACGGTATTCCGGGCTTCCAGCTTGCGGACATACCGGCATGGTGGCCAACCCAATGAACCAATGGGAGTGCTCCAAGGTGACGCTTATTACGATGTCCCACTATATGTGGAACAGTGAGCGTTATATGCCGGAGCTGTCCTGGGAATGGGCTGTGCGGGAGTTAGCGGGGGAGCATGCAGATGAACTGATGTTTTTCTGTCGCCAAAACAAGAACAGCCGACTGGGCAGCAGCACGTATGAGGACGTGGACCTTGCCTTGCAAATGCGCGATATCCCTGCGCTGGATATCTACTTCGAGCGGCTGCTTCACGTTGTGAGCGTCCTACAGAATATATCTGCCAATGATGCGGCGGCAGGCTTCGTGGCACAGGCTACGCCTTGGCTGGAACGTGCCAAGTTGGATGTGGACCTGTGGCAAGTGCTGCGCCAAGCTGCGCTAGGCAACGAGCGCCAGAACGATGTGCAGTCGCTAGGAAACCTCATGCAGAGCGAAGCAACTGGCGGACAAAAGCCGCCGCCTCTGGCGGACGAGGTCGTGGACGAACTACGACGCGGTATCACGGCTTGCCTAGAAGCAGAGACTCGACTGGGGAGCAATCCAGCGATCCGTGCCGCCGTGCAGTGGGGCTATGTCGATCAGGATGAACAAGGCAAATATCGACTGATCTTGTGAGAATTGGTGATGGTTAAGAAACAAGACAGCATAGCTGCCTTGAAAATTACCATTTGCCGTTAGAATAACGGTAATTTCCAGGAGAGGTGGAGCGTATGGTGAAGCCAAATACCCGATTACTTTTTGTACCGCTGGATGAGCGGCCCTGCAATTATCAATTTCCTTACTTACTAGCACAGGGCACAGACCTTGAAATGGAGCGCCCTCCTTTAGAATGGATGGGACAAAAGAAAATCCCTGGCGATACGACCAGGCTATGGACGTGGCTCGAAGAACGTGCGGCGACTGCTGATGGAGCGATTATTGCGATGGATACGCTGCTGTACGGGGGAATCGTACCCTCTCGGCTACACGGAATGTCGAGTGAGCAGGTCAGGGACAGGGCTAATCGTCTTCGCAGGTTGAAGCAGCTATACCCGCAACTGACTTTGTATGCCTTTCAATTGATTATGCGTTGTCCGCAATACTCTTTGGCTGATGAGGAACCAGACTACTATGCTGATTGGGGTCGTGAAATATTTAGAAAAGGCTTCATTGAGCATCGTCAGGAGCTAGCGATCGCTACCGCAGAAGAGTTGCTGGAATTAGCGGACATCAACAAGCGTTTGCCTATAGAGATTTTGGACGATTATCTAGGGCGTCGCCGTGTGAATTTGGAAGCTAATCAAGTAGCACTGGAACTGGTAGCAGAAGGCGTGATTGATTTTCTGATCATTCCACAGGATGATTCGGCTCCCTACGGCTATACCGCCAAGGATCAACAGCGACTAAGAAGTCGTATTTCCGAGCTTGGGCTGGATTTGAAAGTATACATGTATCCGGGGGCAGACGAAGTGGGTTGTACGTTGCTAGCTCGTTGGGTGAATCGGACGAATCATGTAGTTCCACTGGTATATCCTCGATTATCTGCTTTGCAGGGGGCGTTCTTAGTCCCGCTTTTTGAGGATCGTTATTTTTACGAAACGTTAAAGTATCAGATTATAGCGGCAGGTGGGCTGATTGCTTCCTCAGCAGCGGAGGCTGATTTGATTTTGCTGGCCAACACACCTGGTGACACGATGGCAGAAGCTTCATCCCAGCAGCATGCGATGGCCGGATATGATGTACATCGGAATCTGGTAGAACTGGTGGAGTACGGTGCTCATATGCAGCATGATGCCAATAAACATATTGCAATTGCTGATGTAGCTTACGCCAACGGCGCCGATCTCAAGCTGCTTAGACTATTGAAGCAAAAAGGACTGCTTTTTAAGCTGGCAGGCTATGCAGGCTGGAATACCAGTTCTAATACGCTCGGTACCGTCATTGCCCAGTCCATGCTTTATGTTCGCTATGGTCCTACGGAGGAACACCTGGATTTTCTGGGGCTACGCTACGCTGAGGATGCCTGTTATTGCGCTGTGGTACGTACAGCTATGAATAATGGAATTGTGGAGCAGATGGGTTTTAACAAGTTTATGCTTGATGGACCTAGAGGATCGGTAGCTACAGTTATTCGCGGACGGCTGGAGCAGGCGCTCGATGAATATGTGAACGGGCCGGAGGGTCGCGTGGAAATTACAGATTGCTACATGCCGTGGAACCGTACCTTTGAAGTTGGATTGACCGTTCGGCATTATGCTGAGGAGAGGGAGTGATTCCTATGGAGATGGAAGCTATATTATCCAAGGTTCGGCATGGACTGATCGTTTCCTGTCAGGCGCTACCTGGCGAACCGTTGCATGGAACAGATTTTATGGTCAAAATGGCACGTGCTGCACAGGAGGGTGGAGCTGTAGCGATTCGTGCCAATGGTGCATCGGATGTACGTGCGATTAAACAGGCGATCCCTCTACCAGTCATTGGTTTGATTAAACGGGATTATGATGATTCTGATGTTTACATTACGCCTACCCTCCGTGAAATGGAGGAACTGGTGGAGGCAGGTGCGGATATCATTGCACTGGATGCCACATTACGACCGCGCCCAGCGGGGGGCAAGCTGAAGCAACTCATAGATTACGCTCATGAGCACGGAGTCACCTCCATGGCGGATATATCGACACTGGAGGAGGCGCTTCATGCGGCTTCCCTTGGTGTAGGCTGCGTATCCACGACGTTATCCGGTTATACGCCATATTCTACTCAGATAGAGGGTCCGGATCTGGAATTGGTGCGGAGAGCATCAGAGCTGGTTCCTGTTCCTGTCATTGCAGAAGGCAGATTCCATGATCCGGCACAAGTAGAGGAAGCATTTCGGCTGGGTGCACATGCAGTGGTTGTAGGCTCGGCGATTACTAGACCCCAATTGATTACGCAGCGGTTTGCCGATGCCGCAAGGAAGGCAGTGAAATGCATCTATGGAGATGAACGACCGAATTAACACGTATTATCCTTCATTAACGAAATCGGAGCAAAAAGTCGCTTTGTGCGTACTGGAGTGCCCCGCTGACATCATATATTTCTCCGTGACGGAGCTGGCTGACTTTGCAGGTACAGGCGAAACGACGGTTATGCGTTTTTGCCGGAAAATTGGTTTTAAAGGGTATCAGGATTTCCGACTGTCGCTGGCACAAAACCAGACTTATCGAAAAACCGATATGAGCGAGGAGAACATCGACCCAGATCACGAACATGATATTACCCGCACGGTGTATCACAATATGCTCGATATTTTGCACTCCAGCATGGGGCTCTTGGACCGTTCGGAGCTTAGTCGTGCGATAGCGTGTCTCGATCAAGCGGGTTATGTTCAATTTTTCGGTGTAGGTGCATCGGGAATTTCCGCACAGGATGCTAAAAACCGATTCTTGCGGATTGGGCGGCGCGCCGAGGCTGTGGCAGACGGACATATTCAGTCGATGATGGCCGTGTCCATGAGTCCTGGTGATGTCGCTATTGGCATCAGTGTATCAGGAAGTACACTGGATACCAACGACATGCTGCACAAGGCCAAGCAGAACGGAGCAACAGTTATCGCAATTACGAATTATGCAAAATCACCTATTACCTCCATTGCAGATATTGTTTTACTGACCGCAGGGAAGGAAGCTCCGATAGAAGGCGGTTCAATCGGCGCCAAAATCTCACAGCTATTCGTGATTGACCTCATCTGCGAAGGACTTGCTCGCAAGCACACAAGCCGCACCGAAGAGATGAAGGAAAAAACAGCGAGGGCGGTTATTGAACGAAGTTATTGAGATTCTGCGGTTGTAGATTAGAATATGATACGCTCCGACAGTTCATCATGTTTTTCTATCTATAGAAGGTTTGTGCTAAGAGCTCGTAAGCTTTTATGTGGGGGAACAAGGAGGATATGGTGGTGGCAGTTGCATTGAACAAAGTCATTGGGGTCGACATTGGAGGAACTTCCGTAAAGGCCGCCATAGTGGCGCGGGATGGATCGGTACTTGATGAAATCCGAATGGATACAGATGCCTCACGTGGGCGTGAATGGGTGTTGTCGCGTGTGTCTGAGGCTGTATTCGAACTGATGCGTTCATTTGGAGATACCAGTGTGAGTACCCCTATAGGTATAGGCGCTTTAGGTATTGCTACTGCTGGCAGAGTGAACGTGGAGAGCGGTGAAGTTGTGTACGCCACAGATAACCTGCCTGGCTGGCAGGGGACATCCTTGGTGGAGTGGGCTAAAGAAAAGTTGGCGCTACGTGCGGTTGCAGATAATGATGCGAACGCTGCGTTACTAGGAGAAGCGTGGCAGGGAGCTGGGAAGGGCAAACAGCGCTTGGTCATGCTCACCTTGGGAACAGGGGTCGGAGGCGCGTATATGGAAAATGGCTTCTTGTGTAGAGGGGCTCACTGGAGCGGCGGCGATTGGGGGCACAGTATTTTATTTCCCGAAGGTCACCCTTGTAATTGCGGGAAAAAGGGATGTGCCGAGCAATACGTATCAGGTAGTGCCCTGTTACGTCGAGGCAGTGAATACACCGGAAAACTGTACCGTTCGGGGAACGAGATTGTGACAGAGGCCGCTCACGGCAATCTGAAGACTATTCAGGCACTGGACGACTACACGGCAGATTTAGCTGTGCTTCTGGCTAATATTTCGGTGACCCTTGATCCTGAGTTGATCATTGTTGGGGGAGGAGTAGCGGATGCGGGAGAGGTATGGTGGCCCTTGCTGGAAAAGCATTTGTACCAACTGGGAGTTCAAACAGAAGTAAGTCGGGCAATGTTGGGCAATCGCGCTGGATTCATCGGCGCTGCTAGACTAGCTTTTGAAGTGATGGAATCTTAGTACAAAAATGAAAGGGGAACGAACCATGACGCAAAAACGGCTTGATGCCGATGTTGTTGTGATTGGCGGAGGTCTGGGAGGGACATCGGCAGCCCTTGCGGCGGCGAAAGCTGGTATGAGAGTCATCATGACAGAGGAGACGGACTGGCTGGGAGGGCAATTAACTTCACAGGCTGTTCCCCCAGATGAGCACCGATGGATCGAACAGTTTGGTTGCACAGCAACATATCGTCAGTTCCGTAATCGTGTACGCGAGTATTACCGTCAGAACTATCCGTTAACCGAAGAAGCCTACAATGATCCGATTCTTAATCCTGGGAACGGCTGGGTAAGTCGTCTGGCTCATGAACCACGGGTAGCTCTACAGGTGCTTGAGGATATGCTTGCTCCTTATTTAAATACGGGACGTGTTCGTGTATATTATCACACCGTGCCTATTGCTGCTCAGACAGATGGAGATTCTATCACTTCTGTTACCGTCCGCACCTCGTATAATCCTGATCATAAGAGTGGCCTCAGAGTGCTGCATGGAACGTTTTATCTGGATGCCACAGAGTGTGGTGATCTCCTTCCCATGGCGGGTGTGGAGCATACGAGTGGAGCGGAGTCCCGAGCTGCAACGGGGGAGCCTCATGCACTGGAGTATGCTAATCCTCTTGATATGCAATCTATCACGCATGTGGCTGCTGTAGACTACATTCCTCAGGAAAGCTTCATTATAGAGCGACCGCAACAATACGATTTCTGGAGAAATTATATCCCGTCCTTTTCCCGTTTTCCGATTTTGAGCTGGTTTGCAACAGATGCAGATGATACCAGTAAGCTAAAACAGTTCACATTATTCCCTAACGATCAGGGTATTGTATCCTTATGGGATTATCGTCGTATCGTAGATCCTTCCATATGGAGCGAACCGCTAAACGATGGTGAGGTTACTCTTTTAAACTGGGCTCAAAATGATTATTACCTGGGACCATTGATTGGTGTCACCGCTCAGGAGCAGGCAAGGCATCGAGAAGGAGCGCGTGAGTTGACTCGTTCATTAATATATTGGCTTCAAACTGAGGCTCCCCGATTAGATGGAGGTTTCGGCTATCCAGGAATTCGACCACGGGGTGATTTTCTTGGCACTTCTGACGGTCTGGCTAAAACGGCTTATATTCGCGAGTCGCGCCGGATTAAGGCCAAGTATACGATTTCGGAGTTTGATGTAAGTCGTGAGCTTCGGGGGAAGGAGGGACCCAAACGGTATTCAGACAGTGTAGGTGTGGGCAGCTATCATTTAGATCTTCATCCGACTACGGTATCTCAGCGAACCTTTTACATCCCTAACTATTCTTATGAAATTCCATTGGGTTCACTGATTCCTGTGAGAGTACGTAATTTGCTTCCTGCATGCAAAAATATAGGGATGACTCAAATAGCCAATGGTTGCTATCGGCTACATCCTACAGAATGGAATATAGGAGAATCATCGGGAAGCTTGGCGGCTTACTGTGTCTCCAACGGAGTATATCCTATTGAAGTGAGCCGATCAGAAGAACATCTTGGACGTTTTCAAAATGTTCTCCTTCGTCAAGGTGTGGAGCTGCATTGGCCAGTAGAGGTGTTCGAACCAGAAGGAGTGACCAGTTAATGAAGGGGCACTAGCCCCTTGACTGATTTATCGGAGCAGAAAATGAGTAGATGTATTCAAAAAATAAAAATAATAAAAAAATACTTGCTAAGTTGCTTAGGTATATGATATATTATTTGAGCTGACAACAAAACAGCCGTTTCGAAAGAAAATAACTAGGGCGAAACAAACTTCGAAAAGAAGAAAAAAATAACCCTTGCATTTTTGAAATGAACATGATATGATCTTATAGCTGCTGAAAAACGCAGCGAAAAAGAATTTGATCTTTGAAAACTGAACAACGAGTGAGTAAATGATTTTGTTCGCAAAATCAAACAATGAGATATTTTATCTCGTCAGTTTCAAAATGAGCTAATCGCTCTTTCGATAAACCAACTTCGGTTGGTCTTTAATGGAGAGTTTGATCCTGGCTCAGGACGAACGCTGGCGGCGTGCCTAATACA
>NZ_JAAMNS010000057.1:0-408 GCF_011066175.1 Paenibacillus sp. EKM211P | reverse complement strand
TACCTGCGACCGGATATTCAATTCGGTTCATCACGTTCGTGTGAATGAAATGGATATCCTGAACTTACTCACTCGTTGCTCAGTTTTGAGAGTTCAAACTCTCAAGTTTCGACGAATGTTTCATTCACACATCGTGTGGAACCGAAATATTCATCGGGCTTCGCTTCGACGAAGCGAATTGCACCTTGAAAACTGGATACCGAAACGAAATTGCGTTTTAGAATATTCCTTTAAGCTGATCTTGTGTAAACAAGTGAAATAAAGGTAGCTGCCTTGAATTTCATTCACACGTGAGTGTTGAACCGAAATTCAAAGCAAATCGTATTTACGATGTAAATACTAGGTTAAGCTACAAAGAGCACACGGAGGATGCCTAGGCGCCAGGAGCCGACGAAGGACGTGGCGAAC
>NZ_JAAMNS010000056.1:0-452 GCF_011066175.1 Paenibacillus sp. EKM211P | reverse complement strand
CTGGCGTACGTGATCTATACGTCGGGAACGACGGGCAAGCCGAAGGGCGTGATGATCGAGCACCGCAGCCTGGTGAATACGGCGGCGGGCTACCGGCGGGAATACCAGTTGGATCAGTTCCCGGTGCGGCTGTTGCAGCTCGCAAGCTTCTCTTTTGACGTGTTCGTGGGAGATATCGCGCGGACGCTGTACAACGGCGGCACGATGGTGATTGTGCCGAAGGACGACCGGATTGATCCGTCTCGTCTGCACCATTGGATTGAGCAGGAGCGGGTCACCATCTTCGAATCGACGCCGGCGCTGATCGTGCCGTTCCTGGAGTACGTGCACGAGCATCAACTGGATATGAGCGGGATGGAGCTGTTGATCACGAGCTCGGACAGCTGCAGCGTGGCGGATTACCGGACCTTGCAGGAACGCTTCGGCTCGTTGTTCCGGATCATCAACGCATA
>NZ_JAAMNS010000055.1:0-467 GCF_011066175.1 Paenibacillus sp. EKM211P | reverse complement strand
CCGTCAGATACGATATGATGCGTATCGAACATTAGAATGTGCCGGTCCGGCGCCAGTTCAGCAAGGCCTACCCGCAGAAGGGGCGGCTTCGCTAGATCAAACGGACGAACGAATTGGCGCACCGTTTCTTCTGCCTGCTCCTCGCTGATCTGCACATATTCCACCTGGAAGGCGGCTTCTTCGTAAATCCGCTGAACCGCTTCGCCTTTTACCATCTCAAAACCGGTACGCAGCGTTTCATGACGAGTTACGAGCCCGTGGAACGCTTCTTCAAACCGCTGCCGGTCGAGCTCCCCTTCGAGCAGCATAGCTCCCGGTATGTTGTAGCTCAGCTCGGCTCCTTCCAGCTGGTTCAAGATATAGAGACGTTTCTGAGCAGAAGAAAGCGGATAATACTCGCTAGATTCTGCAGCCGGAATAGCCGTGAACGAGCCGATCTCCAGCCGCTCCATAGCCGCGGCCATTTC
>NZ_JAAMNS010000054.1:0-489 GCF_011066175.1 Paenibacillus sp. EKM211P | reverse complement strand
ATGCCCAATACCGGGAATCGACTGAATTAATTCATACTCTTCAATTTCTTCAGCCAGAGCATCTATGTTCTGTTCCAGTTCAGCAAGATGCTCTTGGTACTGAAGAATAAGGGTAATAAGAACTTTCAAATTGATTAAGTGGCTTGCATACATGGTTTGCTGAAATGGGTTTTGCTTTGCCGCGTCTAGCAGTCGCTGAACCCGTTGGTTAATCCAGCCCTCTGAACGCCCCCGTTTCGAAGAAAGTAGTTCTTTCATCTTAGCTTTGAGTGTAATTTCATCCGTCTGCAAAACTGAATATGAGGTTGGAAATTTACTTAAAAACCGTAGTGAAATACGGGAATACATAGCTCCAAAGACGCCTTTGTAAGCTGGGAAAACCTGATCTAAAACGGCTTGGAATTGCAGCTTCGTCTGTACACACATCTTTGAAAGGGACTCATACTGTCTTGTAAGATAGCGCAGATTGAGAAGTTGCACACCTCTTTT
>NZ_JAAMNS010000053.1:0-493 GCF_011066175.1 Paenibacillus sp. EKM211P | reverse complement strand
GGTAGATGATTGGGGTGAAGTCGTAACAAGGTAGCCGTATCGGAAGGTGCGGCTGGATCACCTCCTTTCTATGGAGATTCGTTTCCTGCGATGGAAACATTCAAATATGAAGCGTAAGCTTCAATAATTCATCATTCCATTTGTTCAGTTTTGATGGAACTTGTGAGGGGGCATAGCTCAGCTGGGAGAGCGCCTGCCTTGCACGCAGGAGGTCAGCGGTTCGATCCCGCTTGGCTCCACCAATTACAATTTCATCTATAACCGTTTGGAGATCATCAACTCTTCAGGAGTTGATTGATAATCACACAGCTTTGCACCTTGAAAACTGGATACCGAAATGAAATTGCGTTTTAGAATATTCCTTTAAGCTGATCTTGTGTAAACAAGTGAAATAAAGGTAGCATATCGTATTTACAATGTAGATACTAGGTTAAGCTACAAAGAGCACACGGAGGATGCCTAGGCGCCAGGAGCCGACGAAGGACGTGGCGAA
>NZ_JAAMNS010000052.1:0-505 GCF_011066175.1 Paenibacillus sp. EKM211P | reverse complement strand
GACGGAAACGGTGGCACGGTGGATACGCAGTTCAACGTGACGATCACACCGGTGATTCCCGAAGCCGTGAACCATGCGCCGACGGTGGAAGCTTCGATCAGCAATGTAACGACAGGAGTCGCAGACGGCATCAAGACCGTGAGCCTTGCAGGTGTGTTCGCAGATGAAGACAGCGACGCGCTGACATTCACTGCAACTTCGACGAATGTGGGTGTGACCACAGTAGCGGTAAACGGAAGCGATCTGAAAATAACGCCAGTGAACGCCGGTACAGCCACGATTACGGTAACGGCAAATGACGGAAACGGTGGCACGGTGGATACACAGTTCAACGTGACGATCACACCGGTGATCCCCGAAGCCGTGAACCATGCCCCGACGGTGAAAACGTCGATCAGCAATGTAACGACAGGAGCCGCAGACGGCATCAAGACGGTGAGCCTTGCAGGTGTGTTCGCAGATGAAGACAGCGACGCGCTGACATTCACTGCAACTTCGACGAATG
>NZ_JAAMNS010000051.1:0-551 GCF_011066175.1 Paenibacillus sp. EKM211P | reverse complement strand
TACCATCGGCGCTGGAGGGCTTAACGGTCGTGTTCGGGATGGGTACGTGTGGAACCCCTCCGCTATCGCCACCAAACGCTTGAGAGTTTGAACTCTCAAAACTGAGCAACGAGTGAGTAACAGGCCTAAACCTGAGTTTTGAAGCTTACGCTTCATATTTGAATGTTTCCGTTGCAGGAAACGATTCTCCATAGAAAGGAGGTGATCCAGCCGCACCTTCCGATACGGCTACCTTGTTACGACTTCACCCCAATCATCTACCCCACCTTCGGCGGCTGGCTCCTTGCGGTTACCTCACCGACTTCGGGTGTTGTAAACTCTCGTGGTGTGACGGGCGGTGTGTACAAGACCCGGGAACGTATTCACCGCGGCATGCTGATCCGCGATTACTAGCAATTCCGACTTCATGTAGGCGAGTTGCAGCCTACAATCCGAACTGAGACCGGCTTTTCTAGGATTGGCTCCACCTCGCGGCTTCGCTTCCCGTTGTACCGGCCATTGTAGTACGTGTGTAGCCCAGGTCATAAGGGGCATGATGATTTGACGTCATC
>NZ_JAAMNS010000050.1:0-592 GCF_011066175.1 Paenibacillus sp. EKM211P | reverse complement strand
AAAGCAAACATCGTATCGAACAGCGGATTGCGGCTTAAATCGCGAGCCACATTCACCTTATCCACCAGTTCCTCAAACGGATAATTCTGATGTTCAAAAGCGCCCAGCGTCGTCTCCTTGATTTCCTTCAAGTAGTCAAGGAACGTTTTAACGGCAGCCGGATAACTGCGGATGGCCAGGGTATTGACGAACATCCCGATCAGCGGCTGAACGTCGCTGTGATTTCTTCCTGCAATCGGCGTACCGACCACCACGTCTTCTTGCCCTGTATACTTATGCAGTAACATTGTATAACCAGCAAGCAGAACCATGTAAAGCGTTGCGCCGTTCTCGGCTGCAAGCCGTTTCAGACCCTCACTTTTCTCGCTATCCATAAACAATTGTAGCGTGCGGCCCTCGTAGCTCTGCATAGCCGGGCGCGGATAGTCCGTCGGCAATTCCAAAACCGGCAGTTCTCCGCGGAACATGTCGAGCCAGTAGGCTTCCTGCTTGGCAAGCTGAGCTTTCTGCTCGTCCGATTGCTGCCATACCGCATAATCTTTGTACTGAATGCGGAGCGGCTCCAACTGCTCCCCGCTGTACAAGCGGACGA